>JAESUI010000118.1 GCA_016763135.1 Flavobacteriales bacterium | reverse complement strand
CTTGGTCTAATGGTAATTCTAAAACTCTGGCAGTATCTCTTACAGAAGATTTAGCAGCCATTGTTCCGTAAGTAATAATTTGAGCAACCTGGGTAGAGCCATATTTATCAATTACATATTGCATTACTCGGCCTCTGCCTTCATCATCAAAATCAATATCAATATCGGGCATCGAAACCCTTTCTGGATTCAAGAAACGCTCAAAAAGCAAGTCGTATTCAAGCGGGTCAATGTTGGTAATCCAAGTACAGTAAGCTACAACTGAACCAGCTGCAGAGCCCCTTCCTGGACCAACAGAAACGCCCATTTTTCTTGCTTCTCGAATAAAATCTTCAACAATTAAAAAATAACCAGGGTAACCCGTATTCTGAATTACCTCCAATTCAAAATCTAATCGTTCAGCAATTTCATCTGTTATTTCTCCATAACGCTTTTTTGCGCCTTCGTATGTAATGTGTCTCAGGTAAGAATTTTCACCAATTTTAAGTTTATCATCTTCTTCATCTAATGGATCTTGAAACTCCTCAGGAATATCAAATTTTGGAAGAAGTACATCTCTAGCTAATTCATAAGTTTCAATCTTATCAACTATTTCTTGGGTATTGATAATTGCCTGTGGTAAATCAGCAAAAAGGAGTTTCATTTCATCCGAAGATTTCATGTAAAATTCATCATTAGGGAAACCAAAACGAGTTTCTCTACTTCCTCCTATGTATTTTTTTGGGTCAGCTTGATATTTCCCATCTCTCACACAAAGTAATACATCGTGCGAAATTGCATCAGCTTTTTCAATGTAATAGTTATTGTTACAAGCAATAATTTTTACTTCATGTTTATCCGCAAACTCCAACAACATTTTGTTGATATCATTTTCCTCTTCAATTCCATGTCGGTTAATTTCAATGTAAAAATCATCACCAAAATTTTCTTTCCACCAAACAACAGCTTCTTCAGCTTTTTTACTCCCTTCAAATAATATTTTATTCGGAATTTCACCCCAAATACCACCAGTTAAGACTATTAAGTCTTCCTTGTATTCTAATAATAATTCTCTATCAATTCTAGGTACATAGTAAAAGCCATCAATGTTAGCGTAAGAAGCAAGTTTTATCAGGTTTTGATAACCATTTTTATTTTTTGCTAAAATTACAGTCTGAAATCCATTGTCTTTGTGTGATTTATCTTTATGGTTTTCACACAAATTAAACTCACAACCAACAATAGGAGTAACTCCTTCTTTAATCGCATCTCTTACAAAATGGAAGGTTGCCATCATGTTTCCATGGTCTGTTAAAGCGATGGCTTCCATCCCTAATCCTTTGGCTTTATTTACTAGTCCAGCAACTTTGGTGGTAGATTGTAAAATGGAAAATTCAGAATGATTATGTAAATGCGTAAACGGAACATCTTTTAGCTCAGCACTAATATTTGTGCTTGTTGAAATTGGTGTTTCAACACTGGTTTGAGTTTCTTTAAAATCTTCAAAATTAGCTTCTTCTAATTCTGGAGCTTCATAAACTAACGCGTCAATATCAGTAATTTCTTTTGGTTGTATTACTCGGTGTTTAACCAATGCAAAGAAACAACGTGCAGTTGCATCAACATCATATGCAGCATCATGCGCATCTCCAAATCCTTCTCCAAATAGTTTAATGTGTAAGTCTGTAAGCTTAGGATATTTAAACCTTCCACCTCTTCCTCCAGGAATAGCGCAAAAATCAACAGATGATTTCATCGTATCGATAGAGGAAATGGCAGCAAATTGTTCGTTTACTTCATTATCTATTCTAAAGAACTCAGCACCAACAATGTTAATGTCAAACTCAATGTTATGTCCAACATTATAATTGGTTCGCTCTAAATCAATTTTTAACTCTTCTAAAACAAGTTTTAAATCATGTCCATCTCGTTCAGCTCGTTCAGTGGTTATTCCATGTATTTTGGAAACTCCAATAGGAATATCATACCCATCAGGTTTTATAATGTAGTTTTTTGCAGTTAATAATTTTCCAGAATTGTCGTGCAATTGCCAAGCAATTTGCACCATTCTTGGCCAATTGTCGGAATCGGAAACTGGAGCTTTGTAGTTCTTAGGAAGCCCAGTGGTTTCTGTATCAAATATTAAAAACATTAATCTAAAGGGTATGATTTAGCTTAAATAAGCTTGATAAAATTAAGGAATTGAACTTATGCTTTTAAAAAATAAATATTATTTAACCAACATTTTTTTAACAATTAAGTTGATATAAAAGCGACTATAAATTCTGATAATTGTATCTAAATGATTATAATTGTTGACTGTAAAATTTTATAGCGTGAGTACCATAAAAAAACCATCTTTACTACAATCTTTTTTACCAATCTTGGTATTGGTAGGCTTATTAGTAGTGAACGTTGTATTAGTATATGGAGATGATGCATTAGGTGGTGCAAACCAGTTGGCATTACTTTTTTCTGCAGCAGTTGCTGCATTAATTGCGATATATAATGGTTATAACTGGAAAGAAATCTTAAGAGGAATAACTTCAAGTATAACTTCAGCTTTACCTGCATTAATCATCTTATTACTGATTGGAGCATTAGCAGGAACATGGATGTTGAGTGGAGTGGTTCCTGCAATGATTTACTATGGTTTAGATATTCTTAACCCAACAATATTTTTATTTGCCTCTTGTTTAATTTGTTCTATTGTTTCTATTGCAACAGGTAGCTCTTGGACAACAGTAGCAACAGTAGGAATTGCACTTGTTGGGATAGGGGATGTACTAGGTTTTGAGAAAGGGATTATTGCTGGAGCAATTATTTCAGGAGCTTATTTTGGAGATAAAATGTCACCATTATCAGATACAACAAATTTAGCACCAGCTATGGCAGGTACAGATTTAATAACGCATATTAAGTACATGGCATTAACTACAATTCCTTCTATTGTAATTACATTAATTATTTTTTTAGTTATAGGGTTTTTCTATAATGCAGGAGGTGATGTAGGACAAGTAGATGAATTGCAAACAGCAATAGCTTCTAAGTTTAACATTACTCCTTGGTTATTTATAGTGCCTTTGGCTGTAATTGGTTTAATAGTAAAAAAAGTACCAGCGATACCTGCATTATTTATTGGTAGTTTGTTGGGGGGTGTATTTGCAGTGATTTTTCAACCAGATTTATTAATTTCACTCTCAGGGGAAACTAATTTTATCAAAGCTTCGTACAAATCTGTAATAGATGCTATGTCAACCGATGTTGCAATTGTTACAGAAAATGAATTGGTAAACGAGTTGCTTTCTTCTAGTGGTATTAGTGGAATGCTAAATACAATATGGTTAATTATTTGTGCTATGATTTTTGGTGGAGCTATGGAACACTCTGGTATGCTAAAAAGAATAACTCAATCTATTATTGGCTTTGCGAAAACAACAGGGTCTTTAATTGCGACCACAACAGTATCTTGTATTACTTTTAATGTTACTGCTTCAGATCAATATTTAGCAATTGTAGTTCCAGGTAGAATGTTTGCAGAAGAGTATAAAGAAAGAGGATTACATCCTAAAGTACTGAGTAGAACTTTGGAAGATTCAGGAACTGTAACATCAGCACTTATTCCATGGAATACTTGCGGTGCTTATCATGCGGGAGTATTAGGAATAGCTACTGGGGAGTATGCCATGTATTGCTTCTTTAATATTATTAGTCCAATCATGACTCTAATATTTGGATTTTTAGGCATAAAAATTGCTAAACTTGTAAAGAACCAGGAAAACGAAACCACTGATTAAATGAAGAAAGTTGCATTTTACATAGTAAGCCTTTTTGTTGTACTACCTGCTATTGCCCAAAATAATTTAAAAGACAAAAAACATTATAGCGATACTTATATTCCCGAAGCAGCTATTGACGAAAAGTATGGAATAACTATGTACGAAAAATTGAATATGATGCTGG
>JAESUI010000011.1 GCA_016763135.1 Flavobacteriales bacterium | reverse complement strand
TCTTCTTTTCAGGTTCTTTCTGTTCTATCTTCTGGTTAAAGAAAAGAGGTTTAATGCCAGGTTTAACTTTCTCTAACGAGTTAATTTCTAGAGATGAAGGAATGCACATGGACTTTGCTTGCCTATTATACAATAACCACTTGGTATACAAGCTTTCCAAAGAAAAAGTAACAGGAATTATAACTGATGCAGTTAGAATTGAAGCAGAATTTGTAACAGAGTCTTTGCCCGTTAGATTAATTGGAATGAATGCTGATTTAATGAATCAATACATTCAGTTTGTTGCAGATAGATTATTAGTTCAACTAGGTTGTGATAAAGTTTACAACGTAACCAACCCTTTTGACTTTATGGATATGATTTCATTACAAGGAAAAACCAATTTCTTTGAAAAAAGAGTTGCTGAATACCAAAAAGCAGGAGTAGCTAACAGCACTCAAAATTTAAATGAAGGATTTAGCTTAGACGAAGATTTTTAATAATCACATTGCCTGATTTATTCCGGCTTAAATAAATAGATTCCGCAACAAGTGCGGAAATAACCAATTATAACCGAAACCATAATGTTTGTACAAAAAAGAGACGGAAGAAAAGAACCAGTTCAGTTCGATAAAATTACAGCTAGAATTAAAAAATTATGTTGGGGATTAAACGAATTAGTTGATCCAACTAAAGTTGCTATGCGTGTAATCGAAGGGTTGTACGATGGTGTAACTACCTCTGAATTAGATAATTTAGCTGCTGAAGTGGCTGCAACAATGACTGTACAGCATCCTGACTTTGCCTTACTAGCCTCAAGAATTGCGGTTTCTAACTTGCATAAAGCTACAGACAAAAGTTTTTCTACTACCATGGAAAAGCTATACAAATACGTTGACCCTAAAACCAACGAAAAAGCACCTCTTTTAGCTAATGACGTGCATGAGATTATTCAAAAAAATGCTGAACTATTAGATTCATCTATTATTTATGATAGAGATTTTAACTACGATTTTTTCGGTTTTAAAACATTAGAAAGAGCTTACCTTTTAAAGTTAAATGGCAAGATAGCAGAAAGACCTCAACATATGCTAATGAGAGTTTCTATTGGAATTCACAAAGAAGATGTTGAAGGAGCAATTGAGACTTACAACTTAATGTCTGAAAAATGGTTTACACACGCTACACCAACATTATTTAATGCTGGAACGCCTAAACCACAAATGTCTTCTTGTTTCTTATTAGCAATGCAAGATGATAGTATTGAAGGTATTTACGACACATTAAAACAAACTGCTCAGATTTCTCAATCTGCAGGAGGAATTGGTTTAAGCATCCATAATGTTAGAGCTACGGGTTCTTACATTAAAGGAACAAACGGACAATCAAATGGTATTGTACCAATGTTAAGAGTGTTTAACGATACTGCTCGTTACGTTGATCAAGGTGGAGGGAAAAGAAAAGGTTCTTTTGCTATTTACATTGAACCTTGGCATGCTGATGTTTTTGATTTCTTAGATTTAAAAAAGAACCACGGAAAGGAAGAGCAAAGAGCAAGAGATTTGTTTTATGCTATGTGGACTCCAGATTTATTCATGAAAAGAGTTGAGAAAGATGCTGAATGGACGTTAATGTGCCCGCATGAGTGTCCCGGATTATATGATACTTACGGAGCAGAATTTGATGCACTTTACCTGAAATACGAAGAAGAAGGTAAAGGAAGAAAAACAATCAAAGCGAGAGATCTTTGGAATACAATTTTAGAATCTCAAATTGAAACAGGAACTCCTTATATGCTTTACAAAGATGCTTGTAATGAGAAATCTAACCAGAAAAACTTAGGTACAATTCGTTCTTCCAACTTATGTACAGAAATAATGGAATACACTTCTAAAGATGAAGTTGCTGTTTGTAACTTAGCCTCTTTAGCACTTCCTAAATTTATTATTGACGGTAAATTTGATCACCAAAAGTTATTTGACATTACTTATGTGGCGACAAAAAACTTAAATAAAATTATTGATAACAACTATTATCCCGTAAAGGAAGCTGAAAATTCTAATTTCCGTCACCGTCCAATTGGTTTAGGTGTACAAGGTTTAGCTGATGCATTTATTTTATTAAGAATGCCTTTCGAATCTGACGAAGCGAAACAATTGAACAAAGACATTTTCGAAACAATGTATTATGCTTCAATGACAGCATCTAAAGATTTAGCGAAAGTAAATGGAGCTTACGAATCTTATGAAGGATCCCCTGTTTCTAAAGGGATTTTCCAATATGACATGTGGAATGTTACACCAACAGATAGATGGGAATGGGATATTTTAAAAGAGGAAGTTAAAAAATATGGTGTTTATAACTCTTTATTATTGGCCCCAATGCCAACAGCATCTACTTCACAAATTTTAGGAAACAACGAATGTTTTGAGCCTTACACTTCTAATATCTATACCCGAGGAGTATTGTCTGGAGAGTTCATTGTCGTAAACAAACAATTATTAAGAGATTTAAATAAATTAGGGTTGTGGAATGATGATTTGAAAAATGAAATCATGTTAGCGAATGGATCTATTCAAGACATTCCTGAAATACCACAAAACCTAAAAGAATTATACAAAACTGTTTGGGGAAATTAAACAACGAACTATAATTGACATGGCTGCTGATAGAGGAGCATTCATCTGTCAATCGCAATCATTAAACTTATTTGTTGAAAGTCCAAACTTTGCAAAATTAACATCAATGCATTTCCACGCTTGGAAACAAGGTTTAAAAACTGGAATGTATTATTTAAGAACTAAAGCCGCTCGTGATGCTGTTAAATTTACAGTTGAAACAAAAGCAAAAGAAGCACCAAAACCAACAGCTAAAGAAATGGAAGAGGCTGCAATTTTAGCTTGTTCAATAGATAATCCAGACGACTGTGAAATGTGTTCAGGTTAGGAGCCCCAATTTCTCGAAGCTAAATGTGTAGTGGGTAAAAAGAATTTAAAGGTCCTTCTTTTAAGGCGTCTCTCGTTGAAAAACAGAGGCGCTTTTTTATTGAGGGTCTACCCAATCTCCATGTTCTTTAATTAAATTAATTAAGGAGGCTACAGCTTCTATTTCTGGTATATTTCGCTGTACCACTTCTTTCTCTTTGTAAAGTGTAATTTTACCCATCCCTGTACCTACATAGCCATAATCAGCATCAGCCATTTCTCCTGGACCATTTACAATGCAGCCCATAATGCCAATTTTCAACCCTTTTAAATGAGAAGTTACTGCTCGTATTTTAGCGGTAGTTTCTTGTAAATCAAATAATGTTCGCCCACAACTCGGGCAGCTGATGTATTCTGTTTTAGATATTCTTGTTCGTGAGGCTTGTAAAATTCCAAAAGCCGTATCATTTACAGATTTATCACTTCCACAATTTTCTGCTGCTATAAAAACTCCATCACCTAAACCATCAATTAACAACGCTCCCATATCAGTTGCTGCTTGTAGTTGCAGTTGAGTCTCAGTTAAATTACCATAAGCTCGACCAATAATAACAGGTGTTTTACAATCGTTATTCATTAACTCAATAAACAACTTTCGTTGTTCTGCCATTCCATGACTGTTGTAAGTGTCAATCATTAAAACAACCGTATCATTAGCTTCTAACTTAGCAATTAACTCTTCTGATAATTCTGAAAGCGTTACGTACAAAACATTTAATTTATCCGAAAGCTCTACTCCTTCTAAAAATTGTTTCGCATCTATAAAAGGGAAGCTTTTATCTTTATGATTCAACCATGCTTTATGGTTACAGATAATTCCTAAAGTTCCAGGCACTTCAAAATCAACAAGCTTATCTCCAACAAAAACATAATCACAGGCTGCATCACTAATGTTCCATTTATCTAACGGAACAGAATAGCCATATCCAAGAGCAAAAAAGGAAGCAGGTGTAATCTTATCCTTTAAACAAAAGTCTGCCATTACAATTGGCACATTTTTACCTCCAATGTTTAATACTTCATTGGTCTGTCTTCTGTTATATTCAAAAGGAGTTAGTGGATTGTTTTCTGTTTTTTTTATAGCGTCATGCCCTTCTCTATCATTATATCGCTGTACCAATTCTTGTGCTACAGGAATTTCATACTCAGGTTCTTCCGTTAAGGAAACTCGAATGGTATCCCCTAATCCATCTTCTAATAAAGCACCTATTCCAACAGCTGACTTAATTCTTCCATCTTCACCTTCTCCCGCTTCAGTAACACCTAAATGTAAAGGGTAGTCCATTCCCTCCGCCATCATTTTGTTGACTAATAAACGGTATGCTTGAACAACCACTTGTGTATTACTTGATTTCATAGAAAGCACAATGTCGTGATAGTCTTGCTCTCTACAAATCCGCAAAAACTCTAATGCAGATTCCACCATTCCAATAGCAGAATCTCCATATCGGCTCATAATTCTGTCTGATAAAGAACCATGATTAGTTCCTATTCGCATAGCCGTTCCATGTTCTTTACAAATCTTAATTAATGGAATTAGTCGTTCTTTTATTCGTGTTAATTCAGCAGCGTAAGATTCATCTGTGTATTCAATTTCTTCAAATTTTTTTTTGTCCGCATAGTTGCCAGGGTTAACCCTCACTTTTTCTACAATAGTAGCAGCAATTTCTGCAGCATTTGGTGTAAAATGTATATCGGCAACCAAAGGTGTATCGTAACCTCGTTTTCTAAGTTCAGCTTTTATATTAGCTAAATTTTTTGCCTCTTTTTTGCTTGGAGCAGTAATTCTAACTATCTCGCAACCAGCTTCAATCATTCTTATGGATTGCTCAACGGTTGCTTGTGTATCCATTGTGTCGGTAGTGGTCATTGATTGAATACGAATAGGGTTATCACCTCCTATTCCAATATTTCCAACCATTACCTCTCGAGTTCTTAATCGAGAATATTCAGTTAAACAATTGCAATATTTATTTGATAAACCCATCTTTACAAAGATATTATTTGAGGTAGAATAACTTCAATATTAACTAAATATTCTCTTTTACCACTTATTTGAGAAACAGTACCATTTATAAAGTAGTCACCACTAAATAAGAGGTTGTGCTATACTATTTAATTAAATCGGTGTAAAATTACAGAAGGAAACCCCCTAAAACGAAAACGATATGAAGAAACTAGTCTTATTAATCACAATCCTTTTAATGATAAACAATGTTTATTCCCGTAGAGATAAAAATAATGATAAAAGTGGTGGAGAAACCCCAACTCCAACAGCCGGTTGTGCTTCAGCTGTTGCACTAGCTGTTATAGAGCTAAATAATGTTAGAGCTCGAATTGAAGGCACTGGAGGAAGTATGTGGCAAGATAGGGCTAATGGAATCTCTGATTATGAAATTCCTAAAAGAAGTAGTAATGATGATCCAAAATTTACTTCTATATATGCTGGTGCATTATGGATGGGAGGACAAGATGTTAATGGACAATTAAAACTTGCCGCTGTTAGATTCAGACAATCAGGAAACGATTTTTGGCCAGGGCCATTAAACACGACTACTGCTGAGATTAATGCAGCAACTTGTTCTAAATATGATAAATTCTTTGGAGTTTCCCGGGCTATGGTAGATCAATTTGTTGCTTGGTACCAAGCAGGAATTGATGATGGTGTAAACGGAACATCATTTCAAATTGATGATTATCCAGGCTATCAAATTCCTGATGAGATATTAAATTGGCCAGCTCATGGTGATATTAGTTTAGGGCAAGATTGGCATTTAGCTCCTTTCTTTGATAGAGATGGTGATGATTTTTATGATCCAAATTCTGGAGATTATCCTAAATATGATTTAATTGGCGATATCGACTGTAGAACAACTAGAGATGTACGATTATTTGGAGATACTACAATTTTGTTTGT
>JAESUI010000117.1 GCA_016763135.1 Flavobacteriales bacterium | reverse complement strand
TAATAATGGGAATATTTCTTTTGGATCACCTTATTCTACTTTTTCCTCTAACCCTTTTCCCGACCCTAGCTTTATAATGGTTGCTCCTTTTTGGGGAGATGTAGACACTCGTACTGGTGGTACTGTAAAATATAAAATCACACCAACAGCAATGTACATTAATTGGGATAACGTAGGCTACTATAATCAACAAACTGACAAAGTAAACACCTTTCAGCTTATTATAACTGACGGTACTGATCCTGTTTTACCCACAGGTAATAATATTGCTTTTTGCTATGAGGATATGCAATGGACAACAGGCTCTGCTTCTAGTGGTGTTGGTGGATTTGGGGGGACACCTGCAACAGTAGGAGTAAATAAAGGTGATGGTATCAGTTTCATTCAACTAGGCCGCTTCGATCAACCTGGAGCCGCTTATGATGGTGGTGGTGGCGCAAATGATGGTGTAAGTTGGTTAGACAATCAATCGCTATACTTTAATGTTTGTAGTGGAACTAATATAGCTCCTATCGCTAATTTCACCCCTAACCTTTTTAATGGTGCTGGTGCTGGCGCATGTGATACACTTCGGATTTGTGGTATAAATGACACCTTGATTATTAACTCTCTTTCTCTATCTCCTGAAATTGGAGAAACAACTACTGTAGCCATTAATTTATATGGTACTCCTGGTTTTTCTGTTTTAAACAATACTCCTGGAAACCCTGCCAATGCAACAGTTCAAATCATTGCCTCTGTAGCCAATGCGGGAATGAACACCATTACTTATACCGCAACAGATAATGGAGTCCCTATACAAACGACTATTGTTAACCTAAATATTTTTGTCGACACAACAGGATTATCTGCTTTTAACCCCACGATTTCTGGCACACTTGATTTTTGTGCTGGAGGAAGTACTACACTAAATGTAAACCCTAATAACCTCACTTCATATATATGGAATACTGGGTCTATCGACACAATGATTTCCGTTACAACAGGCGGTGAATATTGGGTCACCTCCGAATTAAACGGATGTTATAAAACAGTTAATGTTGATGTGGTTGAACATCCAATTCCAACACCTGTGATATTAGGCCCTCTATTTAATTGTACAGGAAATCCAACTACTTTATATGTAGATTCTGCCAGTATATACACTTCTTTTTCTTGGTCTAATACCAGTACCAATGATTCTATATCTGTTGGTAGCGGAACTTATACGGTTACGGTTACTGACTCGTTTGGATGTACAGGAACTTCTCCTCCAGTGACTGTTACTAATAACATTCCTGCGGTTTCTATTTCAGGAAGTGCAACATTTTGTCAGAACGATAGTACCACATTGACCGCTGTTCCTACAATACCATCTGGAGCATCTTATTTATGGTCTACTGGAAGCACAATCATTTCTACCAATATTGGGTCTGTAGGAAGTGTATGGGTTACGGTGAGTTATAATAACGGATGCTCTGTTTCTGATACCATTTCTGTTAATGTTATTCCGCTTACTTTTAGTACTCAAAATGATACCATTTGCCAAGGTGATAATTATACGTTACCTGGAGGTGCGGTGGTAACAACTGCAGGAATATATCTTGATACACTTGCTGGCTTTTCTACTTGCGATAGTATTGTAACCACCAACTTAACGGTAACACCATTAGCTGATGCAACAATAAGCCCTGTTAATTCAATGTGTGATAATAGTACTCCTGTTAACTTATCGGTAGTAACTAGTGGTGGTATTTGGAGCGGAAATGGGATAACCAATTCAAATCTAGGAGCGTTTGACCCAAGTATAGCTGGGGTAGGACAACATACAATTACATACATTATCTCTGGTGCTTGTGGTAATTCGGATAACATTGTTATCACCGTTAATCCATCGCCAAACTTTTCGTTGTTTGCTATTGAAGACACTTGTTTAGCTTCTTCAGGAACAATTTTAACTACTGTTATTTCTGGAACAGCTCCACTTTCATTTTTATGGAATAGAGGAGATGCATCACAAGATTTACTAAATGTTTTAGGCGGAACAACATATTCACTTACTGTTACTGATGGAAATGGTTGTTCTACAACAAAACAAATTTTAGTTGACAATATGGGTGATAACTGTGCCATTATTGCTCCTAACGTAATTACACCAAATGGCGATGGAGAAAATGATTTTCTTGTTTTTGAGGGGTTAGAACATCATCCAGGAAGTTCTTTAATGGTGTTTAACCGTTGGGGAAATAAAATTTACGAAAATGATAATTACAAAAATGATTGGAGCCCTAGAAATATTTCTAGTGGTACTTACTTCTATATTTTAACTCCAGGAGGAGCTTTAAATGCTGAGGTTATTAAAAGTACGGTTAGCGTATTTACAGATTAAACATACTCTACTAAATAATAAAAAGGGAAGCGTTTGCTTCCCTTTTTTGGTTTGTGACAAGCACCTTTTAAATGTTTTTTTAACATCGTGCTAATAAGCTGTAACACTGTGTTTAGCGAATTTATTGTATATTTATACAGTGAAGCACTTCTTAGCCATACTACTTCTGTTCAGTTCTACTATTCTTGCTGTAGGACAAAACTTGGTGCCTAATCCTAGCTTTGAGAATTACTCAAGTTGCCCAACTGGCCCCAGTCAGTTGTCCTTAGCAGCCCCTTGGTTTATACCTTCAAATACTAGTACTGCATCAGCAGATTTGTATAATTCTTGTAACACTACTACGGTAAGTGTTCCCAATAATCTTAGTGGCTATCAGGTTGCTCACTCTGGAGTTGGATATGCTGGGATTTATACCTACGGGAGTGAGATTCGTGAATATATTCAAGTTCAACTAACGTCTCCATTGTCTGCTGGTATATCCTACAATATAGAGTTATATATTTCACCTTCAGAAGTTCATGATTATTTTGCCGATGGTATTGGGGTGTATATTTCTACTGGATCAGTTGCTGGTGTTGGAGGTTATTTACTACCATTTATTCCTCAAGTTGCAAATCCGATAGGCAATGTAATTTCAGATACTTCCTCATGGACTCTGGTTTCAGGAACTTATATCGCAGTAGGTGGCGAAGACCATATTACAGTAGGTAATTTTTTAAATGATGCCAATACTGATACACTTCAGAATAATTCAAATGGATTTTTAGGTAGAGGATATTATTGGATTGATGATGTTTCTGTAACTCCTACTCCTGTAGGAATAAATGAACAACTATCTTCTTCTATTTCCATCCACCCAAACCCAACATCAGGTAAGCTATCCATCACTTTAATAGAAGCTTCAACAGGCGTTCTAAGCATCAGTAATTATCTTGGTCAGATGATTCAGCAAGAACAGTTTAATGACACTAAACAGCTTAATTTAAGCTTAGATGGGCCATCAGGATTGTACTTTATACAGCTTGAGATAGATGGTCAGATTATTACTAAAAAAGTGGTGAAGGAATAGACACCTCCCCTCCCTCCTAATTTATTGAACAGAATCCTTATAGCATTATGTCAACAACATAATCAAGCATACTAATAAAAAGGTGATTAGATTAATAATCAGAATCCAATAGATAAACTTACCTATTGGTAAATACCAACGTTCTTTATAATACCAACTTGGCTTCATATAGTAAAATTGGGGGTTGTAAGCTATAATTAGCCACTATCTTAAATAGAATGCTATAGATTAATTTCTACTCTAAACGACCTGCCAACACCACCGTTTTCTTAAAGGATTTTACGTTGCCATCAATGTCAAAAGCTTCCACAAAAATGATGTAAATACCTATTCTAGCTTTTTCGGCATCTTCGTTAATTCCATCCCAACTAAAAGTGCCAGAAATACCCAATAACTCGTTTTGTATCAAGTTTCTAATTAATCTTCCTTTGGAATCATAAATTATTATGCTTGCTACAAACCCTGGGGTTGGAAAGTTGTAAGAAATGTTTACCACATCATCCATACCATCATTATCTGGAGAGAACGTTAATGGCGAAACAACTATTTCTCCACCATCTGAATTGGTTTGCATGTATTGAGAATTCTCAAATCCAGGAGTGGCAAAACCAGCGTCTTCTGCGGCTGAATGCCAATTGGTTTCATCATTACTTGGTCTGTCATAATCTATTCGTTCTAACGAAACACCATCTTCCGTATTTAATAAAGCAAAGTGCATGTCATCTGTATAATAGAAACTATCTACCACCATGTTTAAGTTATTGATGAGGAAAACTTCTCCTTCATCATTACTGTAAGTTGACAAGCTTGCCATTTGTAAAAATGCATCGGTAACAGAATTTATATAATCGTTTTCTACTGCTTGTCCGTCTTTGGTTAAGAGCACAAATTCACCCGGTAAAATTAATTTTGGGTTGTCCGTAAGCACTTTATAATTATCAATGCTATCGTTTTCTAAGTTAGCTAAATTCCAGTTTTGTAGGTCAATAAATTTATTGGAATTATTGTAGATTTCTACAAAATCAGCACCTCCTGTATAAGGGTTAAACAACACTTCGTTTATGATTAAATCACCTGCAAAACCTTGTTCTGGTAGCGCAAAAATTGCAGTGTTGTTACTACCAATTACATTACCCACACAATCGAAAGCGCCTGTTACGGTAACGGTATATTTTATTTGGAAAGTCAATTTATTACTCAAGTTCAATTGCACATTTTTATTGTCAATTACTTGAATATTTCCAATAGTAATTCCATTGTTAATGGAATAAATGGCAGCTTGCATTCCGTCATTATCTAATGGCTCACTAAACGTACTACAACAGTAGAATCATCTATCGCGTTTGCCTCCGTAAGCATTGGCAACACCACATCAGGATTAGTTCCAAAAGCAGTATTCTGCGTTCCTGGTGTTCCTCCAAACCATTTGGTAGAGGCTATCCAATTATCTGCTTCTCCACAAGGGTTATTAGGGTCAATCATTTCTAAACTCCATCCTCCATCTTCTTTATTTTCATCTTGGTACCATGTATCAAAGTAATGTACTGAATGAATAAAAGTGGTGTCAGGAGCAGAAAGTGTAATTTCATCTTCAGCATTATTTAACGATGGGAAACTGTTTACCGTAATTACTTTCCCAAAAGGTGAAAATTGATTTTCGAAACTGTTATCACAAATAATAACGTATTCC
>JAESUI010000116.1 GCA_016763135.1 Flavobacteriales bacterium | reverse complement strand
TTATCTTTCATTTTATCTTTTACAAACTCCACTCGATAACCATTTACAAAATCAAAGAAATTCTTATTAAGGTTTTCATTAATAACCTGAGATAAATGATTCGGTGAAATATCTAAGGCAGTAGCCAAATCTTTTAAAGATAATTTCCCTTCTAAATAAGGAGCCTCTTCATCCATATATTGTAACAATTGTTGCAGGTGACTTTTGGAATCTTCCTTCTTTAACCCAGAGTTTTGGTACTGATTAGTTGGGGTTTCTTTTGGTTTTTCAGCTGCCGAAGATGAGGTGTCGATGATAACAGGAGCAGAATATATAATTTGTTGTTTAATTCCAAAAAATCCATAAAAGAAAATAGCAATAGTCAATGAGCTAAAAATAATATCATCGCTTGTTCGATATTCAATGATATCTGCATATTCACTTAATGCATTTGCTATAATTGCAATAATCCAAACCGAAACCATGATTCCCACAACGTAGTTCAACCATTTTAAATCAATTTCTTCCGTGTACGAAAAATTCCTTCCAATATTTTTTTTATGTTTTTTTAGTAGGAACAAACTTGAAATCAAAAAAAATGGACCCAAGTATAGTCTAAAAACACCAGCCCAGAAAAAAACTGAGGTAGGCTCATTTTTAAGGGTGCAAACTAAATCGATTGGAGAAACATCTGCGGTTCCGAAAGCAGTAATAGATATAATGGTTGTGAAAATGATATAAGGAGAAATGGGAATCAGATATTTCCATTGCAAACGTTGCACCTTATTTGTAATTATGCTAACATAGATAAATATAAATGCACCTTCAAGCATTGGGAAGGCTATTGTTAAAGCATCAAAAATGGGATAGTCAGTAAGATTCCCTGTCACATATATATAATAGGAAAATAGATGGGTTCCCATGAGTAACAACCATGTTGCCAAGAATTTATCAGCTAACATCTTGTTTTTCTTAACAAGAACAAGAATAGCAAAAAAAACAGCCTGAATAGATCCTATTAAAAAAACAACTTCCATAGAAATGTAAAAATAGTATTATAAATTCAATTTATTTTTACGCTTTTACTGAAACCTACCACGCAGATTACCATTTATATAAGCCTTTAAAAACTGGATTTGATTCAGGTTGATAAGCTAAATGTTTTAGCAAAAAAACACTAAACATTAACATTGTTAGGGTTGAAGCTACAAAGACTAATTTTCTTTTTTTTTGATTACGTTGTGTTTTAAATTAATAAGGCACAAATCAACAACGATGAACGTGGTATTCCATTTTCATATGTAAAGAAAGATTTCGTTAAGACTCCTTAGCTAATTTATTACGAAGTCTACTTAATTGAGTAGCAGAAATACCCAAATAAGTTGCAACATGATATTGAGGGATAAGCTGTTCTAAATTAGGGAATTGGTTTTGAAAGTTTTTGTACCGCTGAGTGGCATCTTGAAGTGCCATTTCTAGCTCTTTTTTTCTTTCTCTAAGAAATAAAATTCGGCTACTTTCCTTCCTAAACGCTCTAAATCATGAAATTTTTTAAATTTCTGCTCAATTTCATCATAATTTGCAACCCATATTTTGCAATCCGTTAAAGCTTGTTGAGGAATTTTGTTTCGTTCTTTTGTTAATAGAGAAGTATAAGGCCCAATTAAAGCTGGTCCAACAAAAAACTGTTTGTTGTATTCTTTTCCCTTTTCATTTGTGAAAAAAGCACGAACACAACCTGTTTCTAAAAAGGCTATTTCTTTTGCAATTTTATACTCATCAATAAAAAACTCTTTTGACGTTAAATCTCTGACTTTAAATAAACTAGATATTTCAACCCATGCTTCCTCTGAAATCGGAGAAATAGCATTAAAGTACTGCCTAAGTAATTCCATGGTATTAAATTATAGTAGTTTCTAAATATACTGTATTTCCATGTAAAGCCCATATTTGTATAACTACTTCTTGATCATAATCCACAAAATATTCTTGAGGGTTGGTGTAAGTTCTACATATTTTAATTATGCCAGCATAAGGTAAAATATAGATCGTATAAAAAACGCTACTCATTATTGTTTTTCTTCATTATTGTCTTAATAATAAAATTATTACACAAAGGCTATTATTTTTTATGGTTAGAGTTCTTCGCAATACCTATAAAGTTAATATCAACTTTTCAATTTTTGTATTATCCCTTCTGTTTTGTACGTGTTTTGAATCTTCAAGTAAAAGGGTGTTTTTTAATGAAGGAAATATTTTGTTTGCTCGTTTTATCATTTTTTCTCCAGGGAATAAAATGTCTTGTTTTGCTGCTATCAAGGTGATAGGCGTTTTAATTCCTTGTGCGTCTTCTTTTTTAATAATAGGAACAGGACTAAAATCCATGTTGAAATAGATAAAAATTTTTGATAAATAATTAAGAGCAAATTCATCTTTTTCAGAGAAGAGTGTAGCTAAGAATTTCTCAAGGTATTTAGCTTTTTTTGTTCTTATGTATCTTTTCATTGGGATAAATATTTTAAACAATGCAATTAATGGATTCCCATTTACAATAAATGCAGGGGCGGATAAAAACACTTCTTTTATATTCCTTTCATTTTGAATTAAGGTTTTAAGTATGATTAATCCTCCGAATGAGAAACCAACCAGAGTTACATTTTTCAGTTCAAGCTGATTGACAAGGTCATTCATCCACAAACCGTAGCTAGTATCTTTCATGCTTAACCTGGTTTCATCACTTTTATTGGGTTGGGCTAAAACATCTATAGCAAATACTTGAAATTCTTTATAAAGATTAGGATACGTTTCTAAAGCAATTGGAGCACAACCATTTGATCCATGAATTATCATCAATGGGGGTTTTGTTGAATCTCCAATGATAATAACATTTGTTTTTCCAAAATCTGTATCAATTAGCTTAGACCTATATTCTAAATCTAATTCATTTAATTTTTTATTATAAAGATTAATTATTTCTTTTTTTCCTAGTTCTGATTTGTATAATGAGTTCATCTTTGATATTAAATTAAATGTTCTTTGCTTTTACTCCCCTTATAACTAACCATAAAGGAGATAGAACCTCTCCAATAAAAGTAAATTCGCTTACCGTTATACCAATATTCGGGACTATTATAAATAGAAAAGAATCCATTACGTAACCAATACATCCTAGCATTAATAATATTCCTAATAATTTGGGAAAGAAGTTAGATTTGTAAATGAGTAAACCCAAAGGGAAAAGCCACAAACCCCAAAATACTTGAGCTAAAATAATACCTTGCTGATGTATGTTTAAAAATAAGGAAATGAGCTCTTGATTTTCATTTCCTTGGGGTAGTAAGTGCAATACTGTTAGGTTATTAATTTCGTTAAAAAAAGCGATGAACACACCTAGAAAAGAGAATGTAACCATAAGATAGGCTAATGTTTTATTGATGTTTTTGAATAGCTTAAACAACAAAAAAACCAATGCAACATTAATTAACTGAACGACTAAAGCACTTACAATACTCCATCTAAAAAGTGTTTCGTGTTGAATAATATTTTCAATAGTTTGCCTACTATTTTCAGCTACAATTAAAGTGGTAGGCACATAAATTATCCCTAATATTCCTAAAGGAATTAATAGTAAGTAAAAAACTCCTGCTAATCTTGCTGTTTGAGTTAAATTCATTTTTCCGTTGTTTTAGTTCAACGCAAAAATATTTTATGTTAACTGATATTCTGTTCTGATTTATAATACCGAACAATATTAAGTTGATTGTTTTTATTGTTTTAAAAACTGTTTAGGAGTTAAACCCGTCTCTTTTTTAAAGTAGGTATTAAAAACTGTTTTAGAGTTAAAACCGCTATCATAAGCCAATCCTTCTATGGTAAGGTTGGCATTTTTCGGGTCTTTTGCAATCAATTTAAAAGTTGCTATTCTATATTGATTAATGAATTCATTAAAGTTTTTTCCGATACTTTCATTCAATAACCAAGAGAGTTGGTTCGGATGAATTTCAATTTGGTCGGCTAATATTCGTAAAGATAAATTGGAATCTAAATAAGGTTCTTTTTCTTTAATGTGATTCAATAATCGTGTGGTAAAAGTTGTCGTATCACGTTCATCTAACAAAACTTTCTTTTGCTGAACTTTTTTAGTGGTAGCTTCAGTCTTAAATATAATCTTATGAAACTTCTTATACCTTGGATCACTTTTTATAGCATTTACTAAAGGGTCAGCATATCGTAGCAGTAATAATGGTGATTTTGATTCTATTGCGTTTGCAACCCATTTATATGCATTATTAACATCACCACTGCATGCATGCATCATAAATACAAAAGAATCGGCAGCATAACCATCTGGGCCATTTGCTTGTCCTTTTAATTGTGCAAAATAATCAGCAATTTTTACAGTATCGTTTTTTAAAGCATAAGCCATTCCTATTGCCCCTGTTTTTTCTCCTAGAACAACAACTTCAGAAGGAACGTTGTCGTAATAATTAATCACTTCATTATACTTCTCTAATTTAAGTAAGCATATTGTTTTTACAGCATGTGCAGGAATATTTTTATCATTTACGGATAAACATTTATCAAGTAGTTTTAAAGATACTAGATAATCTTCAACCATATAATGGAAGTAGGCATTAAAAAATTGAGTTTCTTCCGATAGCGGATTTATAGCTATTGCAATATCAAGATGTTTTTGTGCTAATTTTTTATCGCCAGCAAGAATGTACAAAAAAGACAAAAACTGCTGAGCCTCTGCATTATTTGGCTTAATTGCTATCGCTTTTTTCATTTCTATAAGCGATTTATTGTAATCACATTCTACAAAAAAAGCTTGATTACTTAATTGATAATGAACTCCTGATAAGTTGCCGTTTAAAGCCAATGCTTGTTGTGTAAATTGGATAGTCTTACCCCAAGCCTCTTCAAAAGACATAAACCCGGTTGTTCCTAAAAAGCTATAAGCATCAGCTAATCCTAGCATAGCTTCGGTGTAATTAGCATCTAGTTCTAATGCTTTTTCATAAAATGAAATTGCTTTTT
>JAESUI010000115.1 GCA_016763135.1 Flavobacteriales bacterium | reverse complement strand
GACAACTTAATTTGGTTCTTTGTTTTCTTGACCAATATTTGGCCATTTATTTTAATCGGAATAGGACTAATATTTGGAATTAAAATGTGGAAAAAAAATAAAAATGGGTAACACTGTATATAGCAAATAGGGCGTTCAGTAATAAACTGAAAATTCAGACTCATTTACAAAGTTCGCCAAATATAAAATTTGGCTTTTAATAAGAAAAACAACAATAAAATTGTAGCACTTGGCTAAGTGCTAAACCGAAAAGTAAGTGTACTTTAACCTCTTACTATCCTTATACTAACCGTTAGCAACTATTAGAATAAATTATGAAAAACATTTTACTGATGCTATTTACCTTGATAAGCCTCGAAGGACTATGCTGTAGCTGCATGGATCCTGGAAAAATTAATGACGAGCAGTATAATTCTTATGACCTGATTGTTAAGGGTAAAATTGAAAAAATTGAGAACGGAGAATGGACTAGAACTATATATGTCAGAATTGAGAAAAAATACAAAGGGGATCTTGACAGTAAATTGGTTGAAATTTCAAGCTCCTCAGAATCTGGAATGTGTGGAATATTCCCAGAAACTGGAGAAACTTGGTTGATCTACGCAAACAAATCGGAAAATACTTATTCTACAAATATGTGTACAAGAACTAAAACATTAAATAAAGAAGCATGGAATTATAACCAAGAAGAAATAAAAAAAGATTTGGCTTATCTTGAAAATAAATTAGAAATAAAATAACAGTTGCTAACAAGCTGTAATATTGCATTTTGGTTGCAAGCAGTTTTACCTTATTGACAGTTGGTAAGTTAGTGCCATAATTTTGCTAACAGTTTCTAACAACTATTTAGCAAGCTGCATTCTTCTTTGGGCTTGGTAAAATTTCACTTTTTTGACACCATTAAAGTTGGGAAGCCTCACAAAAATTATTACTTATTAATAAACTAAGCAAACGTAACAGACAGTTCTCATTGGCAATAATTAGATGACTCCAGAAATTCATCAATACAAAAAACTTTCATACCAAGAAAAAACAATTTTTGGCAAAATTGTTATGGGGAAATTTGACAGAATTGAAAAGTACTTTCAAGAAAATGAAGCCTGTTTTATGTTTGTTGATAATGGAGATATCGTTTTACGAACGCCTTACAATACTATTCACATAAAAGATGGTGATGGACTATTTGCTAAATGCGGAAACTATTTTTTCGAAAAACAAACAAACGATAAAATTACTTTAATAGGTGTATATTTTTATCCTGAAATAATTAAACATCTTTTCAAAGAGAACCTATTTTCATCAGATTACACAACCAATTATGATGCTAAGAAAGTTGTAATAGACAAACTATTATCAGATTTTAAAACTAATATTTCATACTTATTAGATAATCCTGAGATTGTTGATAATGACTTTCTACTTACAAAACTCAAAGAGTTTATTATTCTTTTATCAAAATCGGAAAACACCTCAAATATTACAGATTTTGTTGCTTCTTTTTTTAAACCTTATGAGTACAAATTTAAAACAATCATTGAAAAAAATATACTTTCTAGTTTGTCACTAAATGAATTTTCGAAACTTTGTGGAATGAGCTTATCAAGCTTCAAAAGGAAATTTTCTAAATACTATAATGAGAGTCCTAAAAAATATATTGACAAAAAGAAAATTGAAAAATCTATTCTATTATTATCGAATGCAGAAAATAGGATAAAGGATATTGCCTATGATTGTGGCTTTGATACAGTGCAAAATTTTAATCGCGTTTTCAAGTCTATTACAACAGTATCTCCTACCGAATATCGGAAAAACAATCTTTGAGCCAAATTGCCTACTTATTGAGCTAAAGTAGGAATTCAGTACTAGCATTTCTTCTGATTTTTGTGATATGATTAATCATAAAAGTTAAAGACCATTAAAACATAGTAATACGTTAACTAATTACCCAAAATGGCATTTCTATTTAAAATAAAATCAGATGAAAAATTACTACAAAAAATACGGGGATTATGCACTTATAACAGGAGCATCTTCGGGTATTGGTAAAGAATTTGCCGTGCAGTTAGCAGCTAAAAGATTGAATCTAATATTGGTTGCACGTAGAAAGAACAGGTTGGACGAAGTTGCCAAGGAATTAGAGGTTAAATATAAAATAAAAGTAAGAACAATTGAATTAGATCTATTAGACGACAAAGCTATTGACACATTAGTTTTACAAACGAATGACCTAAATATTGGCTTATTAATTCCTAATGCTGGAATGGAAGTTCATGGCGATTTTGTAACCAACGATTATAAAGCAGAATCTAACGTAGTAAAACTAAACACTTTAATTCCAATGCAATTGGCTCACGTATTTGGATCGAAAATGAAAACTCGTAAAAAAGGAGGTATAATTTTCATTTCCTCCACTTTCGGTCATCAGTCTGTACCCTATTTTGCAAATTATTCAGCTTCTAAAGCCTATATTTTGAGCATTGGTCAAGCATTAAATTACGAGCTTAAAAAGTTTGGAGTTGATGTAACTGTTTTGTCTCCTGGATTAACTAAAACAGAAATGGTCGATGGAATGAAAGATATAAATTTTGGTAAAATGCCAATTGTAGAAATGAAAGTTAAACCGGTAGTAAAAAAGGGAATCAAGGCACTAGGAAGAAAACAAGCCACTATCCCTGGAACAAGAAATATCTTTATGGATCTAATGGGGAAATTTACTACACCAAGATGGATGTTGACTAATATGTTTGGCTTCTTGGTGTCTAGAGCAATGAAATAATTATTAATTCAAGACTTAAAAATGTAAAAACATGAAAATATTAAAAACAACAATTACATTATTATTAATGGTAGTATCGTTTGGAGCCTTTGCTAAAAAGGACAAGCCCGCAACAATGATCAAGCAAGAAATAATAATTGATGCTTCAATAGATAAAGCTTGGGAGGTTTTAGGTCCTCAATTCGGAAACGCTCAAATTTGGGCATCTTCTATTAAGCACTCTGAAGCACTTAATGAAGAATCAATAAATGGTTCTAATTGTACAGAAAGAGGTTGTTCAGTAGCTGGGATGGGCGAAATAAAGGAAGTTCTATTGTCTTATTCTCCAGAAAATCATTCTATTTCATATGAAGTAAAAGAAGGTCTGCCTAAAATGGTTAGATACGCCTCAAACAATTGGCAATTAATTGATTTAGGAAATGGAAAAACCAAATTGATAAGCCAAATTGAAATGAAAACAGGAGGTTTTATGGGCTGGATGATGGGAGGTATGATGAAGAAAAAGATGACAAAAATGTCGTCCGAAGTTGTAGAAGAGTTTAAGTATTATATCGAAAATGGAAGTCCGCATCCAAGAACGATTAAATCAAACGCAAAATCATAAAATATGGTAATCAAAAAAGAAATTATAATACATTCTGATATTGAAAAGTGTTGGGATGTATTAGGTATGGGGATAAATCAAATGATTGAGTTGAAAAAAACTACTACAATGGCTAAAACGACAATAAAAGAAAAAACAACTATTGCCAACAATATGTATAATTCATAAGGGTTTCAGAGGTTTTCGAGCGGTACCACTCGCATCTATTTTAGGTGGTGACTTGATAGGTTTGAAGCCCGAAATCCCTTACGACATCATACACTCAACGTTGGGAGAAATGACCCTAGCGGGTCGGAAATACCATGTTTTACGAAAAGTAAAACGATTTATATCCCCTCATTTCTCCCAACAGTCAAAGGATACTAAACTCGTTTAACTCTGTGTTGGAACTCCCTCCAGCACTAAGCTAAAATTACCCAACTCAGGTTAAAAACGAACTT
>JAESUI010000114.1 GCA_016763135.1 Flavobacteriales bacterium | reverse complement strand
GTATTTTATCTACAACACTTATTGTAAATCCGGTATTTTTATCTAACGAAAATGATTCCATTTGCCAAGGTGATAGTTTGTTGATTTATGGAAATTATCAAAATAGTGCTGGGGTTTATTATGACAGTTTACAAACTATAAATGGGTGTGATAGTATTTTTTCTACAACTCTTGCGATTGACCCTTTACCAAATGTAAGTATTGTCATGTTTAATCCAGATACAGTTTGTCTTAATGGTCTTTTAGCAACCTTGCCAACCGGAACACCAGGTGGAGGATTGTATTCAGGAACTGGAGTGGTAGGTAGTAACTTTGACCCTTTACTTGCTGGTGTAGGAAATCACAATGTTATTTACACATTTACAGATGGCAACTCTTGTATAAATAGTGATACAACAGTTATAACGGTTAAAATTTGTGTGGGTATAGATGAAATAGAAAATGATTTTGGAATTCTCATTTATCCCAACCCAAACACAGGTTTATTTACTATCGAAAAACCAATTGATTTAAACAAGGAGGTTAAGGTGA
The DNA here is from genome assembly GCA_016763135.1 of Flavobacteriales bacterium. GTDB lineage: Bacteria > Bacteroidota > Bacteroidia > Flavobacteriales_E > Vicingaceae. The sequence goes on along the minus strand of JAESUI010000114.1, from coordinate 4,052 downwards.
AATTATTAGATGCCACCTCCAAAGTAATTATAAATAAAGTAATTCCTATTGGTAAACAAAAAGTAGAAATAGATATTACAAGTTACAGTAGAGGAATTTATTATCTACAGCTTATCGTAGATGAAGAAATATTTGTAAAACAGATTCTGAAACAATAGTTACTAACAGCTTCTTTTGATTGCCAATTCTTTCCAAGAAAGTGTTACTCCAGTGTTACTCGAGAATTTTATAATCATTGAATTTCATTGCTACAAAAGGGTAGGAGGAATTACTTCACTTTCTGCATTGGGAAGTAGGTATAGAATTTGGGACATAAAATTATTTAAATCTCTAATCATAACCCATTTTTTTGTTTAACAAGTTTTTCTCTTCAATAAAGTCTACTATTTTTTGAGAAATGTTAACTGTTTTATTTTGCATTTTAACACTTAATAATGGAATTGCAGCATGCCTTGTAAGGCCTTCTGCAATGTTTTTATTAAGTAAATGAGACAGCCCTGTGTTTCCATGGGTTTCAACAGCTATCATATCGGCATTAATTTCTTCAGCATATTTAATTATTCCACGTTCTATAGTTACTGCTTTATAAAATTTAATTTTTTCACCATCAATTCCAGTACTTTGAATGAAAAAACCAATTTCATCAGTTGTCTTTTTTTCATCTATGTAATCATTAGGAGTTATGATCTTTACAAACTTCATTTTAGCACCTATCAAGTGGCAAAACTTTGTAAAAACATTGAATTTATTGATTACTTCTTCTTTAAAGTCAGAGGCAAACAAAATAGTTTTAATGGAAGATAATTTTACTTCATTCTTAATTACAATGACAGGACAATCGGCCAATTGCACAAATTTTTCAGTATTTGTTCCAATAAAAAATTCTTTAATCCCTTCTACACCATGTGAGCCCATAATTACTAGATTGATGTTTTCATATTTATTCATTACTAAAACATCCGCTAGGAGGTAGACTGTATCAAAACTACAAAGAACATTAATTCCTTTTAAGAATTCCATTTGCATGAGTTTTATCATTTCCTCATTATAATGTTGTTGTTCTTGTTGTTCAATATTTATTTCACTTAGACCTATATTGTATAATGAAGTTTGATTGATATGCGCTAAGTTAAGGGTAGCGTCAGTTAGTTTCGCGATCTCAGCAGCTAACTTAACTGCATTTAAAGAACAATCACTAAAGTCAATGGGAATGAGAATGTTTTTCATAGTTTATATTTAAGTGACACTATTTTTTAAGTATAATTTCATTGTATACTCTATTAATAACATCATACCTGAATCAAAAAATATTCCATCTCTAGCTAATTTTCATATGGTGCTGAAATTCAGTTGATTGAAATATATTAATAATTCCTTATTTAGTATTTATTCTCAAATTGGGAAAATTTTACAAGTATTATCCTTAAGAAACATGAAATCTAAATCTCTTTGTTTAAGTTAAAATTGATAATGAGAAAGTATTAACTCTCAGTAGTACATTTATAGGATTAATGACCGTAAATACCGTTACTATCTTGTTACTTCTGTTTTCCAATATTGGATAAGAAACAATCGGAAAAAGGTTTTTGGAGTTTACTTCACTTTCTGTATCGGAAAATAGACTCGTTTTCCGATACCATTACTTTTAATATTATAGTCTGATTTGATTATTCAAGAGGGATATAGCCATTAGCGGAATTTCTGTTGCTTCATAACAGCTTTTATATTAAACCGGAGCAAGTCTGGCAAGCATATGTTAAGCTTAAAAGTATAGTTGAGACTTCATTTCATAATACCTTACGCTTATCCATGTTACATAGTTTTTTAATGATTAATGAATTTGAAATCACATTTATCACAACCCTTTATTATGGTATTTTTTCTTTTAAATTGAACTCCCCATTCTTTGGCAAATTTATAATCAAGACTACAAATTGCCTCATCACAAAGTTGTTCCTGCTTTTTTTCTTTGAAATAATCAGCGTAAGGACATTTTACAACATCAAAAGATAAGGTTCTTTCGTCCGTTTTATTATTTTCTCTTTTAAATGGTTTAGTCCAAACAATCCCCCATAAGATATTGTCAATGTGGATTATTATTTTATTGGGTTTGCTAAAATAATTCAGAGTCCTTTTTAGAGGCAACCCAAGGTCTTTTGACATGTTCCAATTAACCTCTCTTACATATTCATAAATTGTTTCATCATCAATTTTCAGCAACTTCAAACTTTTATAAAGGGCTGATGTTGAGTATGCCAATTTCATATTATACCAATGCCCGAATGACTGTGATTTTGGTTTTGTTTTCCTTTCAATTGTCCTGTTTTTTTCAAATTCTAATAGGAAGTCTTCAATATTGAATTTTACTAATTCCGTTTGCAATTTAGCTCTAATTGAACCTAAATAAGCCTTGTAAAAAAAAGTATTTTATAAAGTAAATTAAATATTATCATTTCCTTAATTGCTATGTTTTATATATATTGTTATGCTTCGTACGTTGATTTTAAAAATCAGTTAGTATCGTAATGTTCTGGTTTTTTGAAAAGAATATAAAATATGGAAGGCACGAATATTGATAACAATAATAATCCAAATTTCATTACTGTGATAAAGCCTAGCGAGCCCCCTAGTATTTCGTTTTTTGATTGGAAATATTGTTAGTATATAAAATATCATTGCGTTTTCAAGTAAGTCGGAAGCAAGCCATAAAATGGGAATCCAAACTAGCAATTTTGTAAAATGATTATTAATTTTTAATCGCTGCCTTGTAAATCTGGCAAAGGTTAATAAAAATGCAAAAAACGAGAGTGGGAATATAATATCAATAGTGTAGGTAAAACGTTTGTAGGCACTTATTCCTACAGTAGAATATTGATTCAATCGGTCATAAACTGCTGTACTTGTAAATACAGGGCTTTTGTCAAATATTTCTATGCCACCAAGAATTCTGCTTACGGATTTAGAGCCATACGGAATTTCGAAAAAATGTGTGACTATAAATATTAATAAGAAAATAAGAAATGTTTGAACCAATATTTTTCTTGATGTTTTTGGTTGGCTTATTGAATTTTGGTTACTGAACGCTCCCGATTTAATGATTGCTTTATTCTGCGTCCTATCGTTAATCATAGAGCCAAAAACCATTCCTATTAGAAATATTGTTGGAATATAGAAAATGTGTTGAAATGTCATAATAGATTATCTTTAATTGCGTGAATTATATCAGTGCAAATTTAAAAAGATTTAATGACAAAAATCTTGGTATAAACCAAGATTAAAATTTCACTGAATTAAATAATTTACTAAAATTGGTGGGGTTAATGGCAAGGTAAGAAGCAATATATTTATGAGGTATAAGTTGCAGCAGATGTGGACTTCTTCTACAAAAAATTTTAAACCTTTCTTCTATAGAAGTAGTACGTAATTCAATTTGTCTATTTATTAGCCCTACCACAAGCGCTTCAGCTAGCTTTCTAAACAAGGTCTCAATCTGTTGCGATTTTACGAATAAATTCTGTAGCCCTTCAAAGGTCAAATAATCAATTTCACAGTCGGTTAAACAGCTAAGGTAATATTTGGCAGGCTTTTGATAATAGAATGATTCTGGAATAGTACAAAAATTAGGTGGATAGGCAAACCCAAGAATATTGGTCTTGTCATTAATATCAGAATAGTACATTAGCACCCCTTTTTTTATAAAATAAAATCGGTTCACTATTTGCCCTGGGCTACAAATATTCTCTCCTTTTTTATACGTAATAGTTTTAAAACCTTTAGAGAAAAGTTGATATTCTTCTTCAGTGATAGTGTGAATTGAATTTATTAAATCGTGCTGATTAGTCATAATACATAATTTCAATATGGTGTAGAACGCTCCGCGTATATGATTGTGGGCGTAGCAACGAATTTTACCCGAGCTTTACAATAAGCCAAAGGTACTATTTTCTGATTAATTTTTCTAATCAAAAAATAGTTCAATTTAGCGTATATGGGAGAAAAAGTTAACTTTTTAGGCCCAGCATATCTGCCCATAGCCATATACGCTATGTTGC
>JAESUI010000113.1 GCA_016763135.1 Flavobacteriales bacterium | reverse complement strand
TAGTAAAGATATCCATTACATTGCCTTGCTCAACAATTTTCCCTTTATACATTACCACCACTTTATCAGCGAGTTCTGCAATTACTCCTAAATCATGAGTAATAAACATAATACCCATATCATGCTCTTTTTGCAGTTGCAACATTAATTCTAATATGGTTTTTTGAACGGTTACATCTAAAGCTGTTGTTGGCTCATCAGCAATTAAAATAGAAGGATTGCAAGACATTGCCATTGCAATCATTACTCGTTGCTTTTGTCCACCAGAAATTTGGTGAGGGTAAGCATCAAACATTGCCTCAGGGCGAGGTAATTCAACTTGTTTAAATAAATCTATAGTTAATATTTTAGCTTCTTTTTTATTTGCATTTTGATGAAGCATAATGGCTTCAGCAACTTGGTCACCACAAGTGTAAACAGGGTTTAAGGAAGTCATTGGTTCTTGAAATATCATTGCTATTTCATTACCTCTATAGCTCCTCATTTCTTTTTCTGAACACTTAACTAAGTCAACAACTCCATTGTCAGTATGAAATAAAATTTCTCCACCAGCTATTATTCCTGGTGGGTTAGGAATTAATCGCATTACTGATAAAGATGTAACCGATTTCCCTGATCCTGATTCTCCAACTATACCAATTGTTTCTCCTTTGTTAAGGGTAAATGAAACATCATTAACTGCCTTAACTATTTCTTCTTCAGTGTGGAACTCAGTTACTAAGTTTTTGATCTCTAATAATGTTCTACTGCTCATACTTTATAAATGTGTCTTGAAAGGACAATAAAATTACACTTTCTAAAAAACTAAAGCAAGGAATAATACCAATACCTAATGCAAGGTTAGACCATTAGCGAAATAATGCTGATAAATAGCTTCTAACTACCTATAAGTTAGTAGCCTGAGTTAAGTCGAACTTAGGTTAATAATCTAGGTCGCGAACAAGGATGGTGAGAAAACCATATGCTTCGCTATCGTTAATAATAGATACAGCAACTCTACTGTTAGAAATGGTAGATTTTGTATGCCAAGTCAAATATCCATCGTCTTCTTTTTTGCCAATACTATATTTTCTATTAAAATGGTCTGAAAAATTATTAAACAAGGTCTCAGCATCTTTAATTTCATCTAAAAATATAGCAACTTCAATTTCATATAATTCATTGTCTTCAGAAAAATCGTAAGTAACGGTGTAAGTGTTGCCCATATTCAACTCATAGTCATAATGCAAGTAGTCGGGCATTTGGTCTTTTAAAAATCGCTCATTTTCTAAGTTTTTGATGTCATCAATTGTAGTTCCAATTTCTGCAGATCTGAATTGTCCTTTTTCTGATTTTAATATTTCATCATAAAAGGAACTTTTGTTTTGTCCGCAAGCAAATAAAAAGCAGATAGTAAACAACAAAAATATTTTAGCTAGTTTAGTTTTCATGGTGCAATAATATTTTCTTGATCAACCAAGTTTTCGTTTCTAAATCTTAAAAACAGTTGTGTTAATGCTACTACGTCTTTCTGACAATAATTAGCAATACGATCTAAGTCTTTTTCTTTCCAATAAACATCATTAACCATGCTTCCGTCAATGTCATCTTTTGGAGTAGGAATATTAAAAATAGAAGTTAATAAATTTAAAGAAGTATAATGTTTATAATCACCAAATTTCCATAGCTGTAAGGTATCCAAATGAGGTACTTCCCATGGCTTTTTTCCAGCCATATCCAGTATTGGAGGAATGCTTATTCCATTTATTAAAGCTCTTCTGGCGATGTATGGAAAATCGAATTCTTTACCATTATGGGCGCATAATAAGTAATCTCTATCATTATAATGCTTATTTAATAGCTCAAAAAAATCAATTAATAATACCTTTTCATCATCATTAAAATATGATTTTAATCGTAGTGTTTTAACTCCATTTTCTATTTTAATAAAGCCAACAGAGATGCAAACAATCTTCCCGAATTCAGCATAAATTCCTGCTCTTTCGTAAATACTTGATGCTGTTTCATCTTCTTTAGCAAGAAACTTTGCTTTTTGTTCCCAGTGCTTTTTAAAATCTTCATCTAATTGAGAAAACTCAGGACTTTGAGCAACAGTTTCTATGTCTAAAAAGAGGATTTTTTCGAGATCAATTTTTTGAAGCATATCTTTTCGGTTGATTTTTTCAAACTCTAAGATACAATTATTTAATCATTACTCCAGGTTTATTTATGATAGGGATAGTGATGTAGTTTTCTTCTTTAATCGTTTCAGCTAAAAAAATATATTTCTTATCGAGCATTTCATTGTTTAGGAAAAAGCTTATCCAATACTCGTTATGCAATGCAAAAACGTTTTCCATTATTGGCTCAATAAGTTTGTATTCGTTGCTTTTCACATTCCCAATAGAATGCCTTAGTGCAGAAGTTTTTGTTTCTACTCCTTTAATATCTGTAAGGTAACCTTTTGAGGAAACTAAAATATTTTCTATAGTTTCTGATTTTTGATTAATGAGGTAAACATTCCAAATATCTTCGTTGATTTCGTTTTTTTCCTTTACAATGGCAATAGAAATATCTTCAACTTTTGATGGATTAATATCTTTTTTCATTGTGGACTACTTAAAGGATTTTATCGCCTTTTGAACTGTTTTGTCATAATCATTTATGATTACATAATAGCCAAAATCGTTGAACAAGTTTCTACTAATCGCGGCCTTTAAACCTCTTGAAATTAAAGTTTTTGAAGTGATTATTTCTTCTAAATTTCTTTCAACGTCATTTTCATCAGCAAACTTTATAATGCTGTTAAATAAGTCATTATTTACTTTAAAACGAGATTTAAAAACTAGGGCATTTTTGTAGTTATTTTTTAATTTCTTTCGTTGTTTATCTACATAACTTAATGCAAAGTTTTGAATAATCCCTCTGTATCTTAGTTCATACAAATAAGGCGTTCCATTTGTAGTGTCAAGTGGTACAAAAATATCTGGCATAATTCCGCCACCGCCATAAACTACTTTCCCTGCTGGAGTATAAAATTTCAACGAATCAGGAAATTGGATACTATCCGCAGATAATAATTCACCATTTTCATAACGGTTGTATGCTTCTGCATGATATTGTTCCATATCTGCTCCATAAGGTTTTTGAATACATCTTCCTGTTGGTGTATAATATCTTGCAACAGTTAATCTTAAGGCAGAACCATCTGGCCACACTACTTGCTCTTGAACCAATCCTTTACCAAAAGAGCGTCTTCCAATTATGTTTCCTCTATCATTATCTTGTATTGCTCCAGCTAAGATTTCACTTGCAGAGGCAGAATTTTCATTAATTAAAATGGCAATTTCGCAAGTTTCTAATGTTCCGTCATCTGTAGAAAAATATTCTTCTCTTGTTCGTGTTCTGCCATCGGTGTAAACAATCATTTTATTTTTCATCAGAATTTCATCAGCAATTCTAGTTGCAGCACTTAAAACTCCACCGCCATTTCCCCTTAAATCTATGATGAGTTTTTCCATTCCTTTTTTCTTAAGTTTTTGAGTTGCTTCAATAAACTCATCATAAGTTGTTTTTGAAAAACGAGTAATACGTAAATACCCAATTTTACTTGAAATCATGTAAGGAGCATCAATACTGAAAATTGGGATTCTATCTCTTGTAATGGTAAAGTGTTTTCTTTTTTTAGATCCTTGCCTAACGATATCTACATTCACTTTAGTTCCTCTAGGGCCTTTCAATAGCTTAATTACTTGATCATTGGTAATCCCAATTCCTGCTA
>JAESUI010000112.1 GCA_016763135.1 Flavobacteriales bacterium | reverse complement strand
CGATTATAAAATAAGAAAACAAAAACTGCAAATCCCTAATCTTCCCAAGCCATTTAAAGGACTAAAAATTATTCAAATATCCGATATCCATTCTGGTAGTTTTATAACATCAGACCCATTAGAAAAAGCGGTTCGACTTATCCAAGAACAAAAACCAGACATTATTTTTTTTACTGGTGATTTAGTCAATGAAATTACAGAGGAAGCAATTCCTTTTATTGATACTTTGAAAAAAATAACTGCCCCACTTGGTGTTTTTTCTATTTTAGGAAACCATGATTATGGCGATTACTTTTATCAAAAAGGAGATGACGAAGGTCGTAAACACAATTACAAACTAATGAAGGCTGTTCATAAAAAATTGGGATGGAAATTGTTACTTAACCAACATCACATCATTAAAAAAGATAATGAAAGACTTGCTATAGTTGGAGTCGAAAACTGGGGGAGCCAAGCTAGGTTCCAAAAATATGGAGATATAAACAAAGCAAAAAAAGGATGTTTAGAAACCGATGTAAAACTATTATTAAGTCATGAGCCCTCTCATTGGGATGCAGATGTTCTTCCTAATCACCCTGATATAGCTGTAACTTTTTCTGGTCATACACATGGTATGCAATTCGGTATTGAAATACCTGGTTTCAAATGGAGCCCTTCCCAATATTTATATAAAAATTGGGCAGGTTTATATAAGAAAGGCATGCAACAGATTTATGTCAATAGAGGTTTAGGGTTTATTGGTTATCCGGGCAGAGTTGGTATATTGCCAGAAATTACTGTCTTTGAATTGTCATAAAATGAATCTTATCAAATCAATACTATTAGGTTTCGCTTTATGTTCGCTCTTTTCTATAAGTGCCCAAAACTATGTTGATTTAGCAAGGTTTCATTATGCAGTAACACCTCAAAATGATTTCGATAGCATACAAGGAAACACAAACATTCAAGAATTTGGCGCTGATATTACTTTACCAATTAAACTGAATGATGACAATGCTTTTTTAACTGGTTTTTATTTAGAACAAATAAAAACAAAAATACATCCCATATCAAATCCAATAACTATTTCAACCGTTAATATTAAGATTGGATTTAATCGCAATCATTCTGAAAAATGGAATGGAACTTATATGCTCCTTCCTAAAATATCATCTGATTTTAAACAATTAAGCGGGAAAGATTTTCAATTAGGAGGATTAATTTTAATGAAATACAAAAAAAAGGAAACATTCAAATATCATATTGGTGTCTACATTAATAAAGATCTACACGGACCTTTAATTACTCCTCTTTTAGGTTTTTATTACAAAAGCCCTAACGATAAATTTGAAGCAAATTTCACATTACCAATTTGGGCAGATGTAAACTATAAATTAATCAATTGGTTAAACCTCGGAACAAATTTTACAGCCATTACCAGAACATATAATTTAGGAAATAAGAATTCCTATTTAATGAAGAAAACCAATGAACTATATGGTTACTTACAATTCAACATTAAAAAAAGCTTCATTTTGCAAACAAAGGCTGGTTATTCATTGGGAAGAAGTTACGAAGCTTATAGTAGTGATGATAATGTTGATTTTGATATTTACGGCATAACTGCTGGGGATAATCGAGTTTTACTAAACCCTGTTTTCAATAATGGTCTTGTTTTTAAAGTAAGATTAATCTATAGATTCCATCTTTAAAGCAGCTTAAAGTTCTAAATTTATTCTTCATAACCAACTGATTTAGTGGTTTTTAAAAAAATATGTATCGGTTTAGATTCTTAACATTTATTTAAATTTACTTGTATATATACATTTAAAATAATGTAACTTGTTAAAATTATTGAGTGAATACCCTAAAAAGGATAATTATTATCCTGAAAACCGCTTAAAAAATTATGATTAATAAAGCCAGGCATTTTAAAAAAAATATTTCTCTAGCAGTTGGACTTTTATTGTTCTCTGCAAATATTTTTGGGCAAACTATTACCCATCCTTCTTCAGGAACATCATCTTCAACTATTACTTGTGGTACAACTTACAACTATTATGATCCAGGTGGAGTTGGAAATTATGGTAATAATCAATTGGGAACCCTAACCTTAAACCCTTCAATAGGAGGTCAATATGTTCAAATAGATTTTACTACCGGTCCTTTTGACATAGAACCAAATGGTGGTGGATGTTATGATTGGATAGAAATATATGATGGTCCAAACACTTTATCTCCTCTAATAGGCACCTATTGTAATTCAACTATTCCAACAACAATAACCTCTTCTACCGGATCGTTAACAATAGTCTTTGATTCTGACGGTACTACAATACGTTCAGGGTGGGATGCTGATGTGAGCTGCTCTATTGCACCTGGACCACCTCCGCCACTTGTTCATCCTTCCTCTGGAAGTTCCTCATCTACCATTACATGTGGAGCAACTTCAACATATTTAGATCCTGGTGGAACAGGAAATTACAGCAACAATCAATTAGGTACTATGACCTTTAACCCTTCCATTGGTGGATTATATGTGCAAATAGACTTTACTACTGGTGCATTTGATGTGGAAGTATGTGGAGGTGCTGCTTGTACATGCGATTGGATTCAAGTATATGATGGAGTGAATACAGGAGCACCACTAATTGGAAGATATTGTAATGGTAATGTTCCAGGAATAATTATTTCATCAACAGGGTCTTTAACCGTTGTTTTTGACTCAGATGGTGGGGCCGTTGGATCTGGCTGGGTCGCAGAGGTTTCTTGTTCACCAACTCCTGGTCCACCACCACCATTTGTTCATCCTTCTTCGGGAACATCTTCCGCGACTATTATCTGTGGTACAACTTACGATTATTATGATCCAGGTGGAGCCGCAGGAAATTACTCCAATAACCAAACAGGCATTTTAACTTTTAACCCTTCTGCAGCAGGTCAAATGATTCAATAGATTTTACCACTGGTCCTTTTGATATAGAAGGATGTGGAGGTGCTTCTTGTACATGTGATTGGATTCAAATATATGATGGAGTAAATACAGGTGCCCCACTAATTGGCAAATATTGTAATGGTAATATTCCAGGAGTTATTACTTCAACAACTGGTAGCCTAACCATAGAATTTTATAGAGATGCCTTAACAACAGGTACGGGTTGGGATGCAGAAGTTACTTGTTTTACTCCATGTGCAACATCAGCAGGAACATCTTCAGCATCACCAAATACTTTTTGTCCAGCAGCAGGTAATACCACTTTAACATTAGCTGGGGAAGATCCTGCAGCAAGTATCCAATGGCAAGTATCTACTAATGGAGGTGCTACATGGTCTAATATTGCTGGTGCTACAACTGACCCATGGGTTCAAGCTGTAGCTGTAAATTCCATGTACCAAGCTTTAGTAACTAACGGATGCACTTCAACATCTACATCCATTTCTGTTTCCGTAGGATGTCCAGACATAATACAACCAACCACAGCTACAACCTCAACAACAATTCAATGCGGAGGAAGTTATAATTATTATGATTCTGGCGGATCTGGAAGCAGTTACTCTGCAAACGAAAATGGATTAATTACAATATGCCCTTCCTCAGCTGGACAATATGTAAGCGTTACCGTGGTATCATTTAATATTGAAAATAATTTTGATTACTTGTATGTTTTTGATGGCAATGATGGATCTGCTGATATTATAGGGGTTTATACAGGTACAATAGCTGCGGGAGCTGTTATTACCGCTAGTTCTGCAAACAGTTCAGGTTGTTTGTCATTTCGTTTTGTATCTGATGGGTTAACCCAAAACACTGGATGGAACTTAACAGTTACCTGTACTGGATCACCAGCTGCACCATACCCAACAAGCGTAGAAGATTGTACGGGAGGTGTAGTAGTTTGTGGTGATGGCGCATTAAATGGCGGAACAACTGGATATGGATACCAAGAGTTGCCAAGTGAGTGGAATAGTTGTTTAAATTTTGGAGGCAATGGTGAAATTCAATCAAATTGGTATATATTTTCTCCTTCTACAAGTGGTACAATTGGGTTTTTGATAAGCCCAAGTCCAGCAGCAGATTATGATTGGACACTATGGGGTCCATATAATTCGCTACAATGCCCAGCATTTACCAATGATCTTCCTTTAAGATGTTCTGCCGCATCTTTAGCGACTAGTGGTCCTGGTGGAGAAACTGGACTAGCTGCTCCTGCTATTGATGTTGTAGAAGGCTCAGGTGGAGATGGATATTTACAGCCTTTAACTGTGATTGCTGGTGAAATTTACATATTGATGTTAGATAATTGGGATGGAAATAGTAATCCTTTTACAATATCATGGCAATTAAGTAATGGAGCTACCTTAGATTGCAGCCCTGTTTTACCAATAAATCTACTCAGTTTTGATGCTAAATGTGATAAAAATCACACACTGCTTACTTGGTCTACAGGATCAGAAGTAAATAATGATTATTTTATAGTAGAAAAAAGTGGCCCTAATTTTAACTTTGAAGAGATTGCTAAAATATATGGTTCAGGAAATAGTCAAACCACTAACAATTACTCATTTACTGATACTGAGATTAATAATGAAACATCTTATTACAGGTTAATGCAGGTTGATTTTGATGGTTCGGTTGAATATCATAGAATAATAGCCTCTAATTGCCATGATTATTCTTTTGATGTAGTTAATACCAATTTAACCTACAACAATTTAGATTTAGTAATAACAAGTGGAACTAATGAATACTTAACTATTAGTTTATACAGCAGTGTTGGAAAATTAATAACCCAACAGATTAAAGAAATTAATGTTGGTAACAACTCTATATCACTTAGAAATTTTAATATCTCTACTGGTATCTATTTGATATCAATCCAAGGAAAACATAACAATTATTCTCAAAAATTAATATCTAAATAATAGTAACCTTTTATATTTAGTTAACTTTGGTATAAATTTAACTGATATGAAAATTGCAGTTTTTCCTGGCTCATTTGATCCAATAACCTTAGGTCATCAAAATATTATTGAAAGAGCTTTACCTCTTTTTGATAAAATTATTGTAGCCATTGGTCAAAACTCTCTAAAAAAACATCATTTTAGTTTAGATCAACGAACTGATTTCATCAACCTTACCTTTAAAAACAACCCTAAAATTGAAGTAATTTCTTATACTGGATTAACAATAGATTTCTGTAAAGAAATAAATGCCCGTTACATTTTAAGAGGGATTAGAAATATTGCTGATTACACTTATGAAAAT
>JAESUI010000111.1 GCA_016763135.1 Flavobacteriales bacterium | reverse complement strand
CCTTCATTGTTATTCACAATCAATTGTTATTTAGTAGCAATTTAACCATATACAGTACCGTTAGTTATTAATATATTTGATAATTAGTAATAACCGCGCTTAATGGGAAGGAACGAATTTAAAACTGAGGACAAGAAATCAAAAAAGACTCCTAAAGAAAAGAAGTCTAAAGGACCTAATCCTTTCAGTAAACTTATTGCTTTTTTCTCAAAAATTATAAATGATGAAAGGCTCTCTAAAATTGTCGGATTATTTCTATTAGCTTTTTCTGCATTTCTTCTATTAGCCTTTTCTTCTTTCTTGTTTACTTGGGAGGTAGATCAAAACATTATTAATAATCACTGGAATGATCCAACTATTCAAGTAGAAAACTGGCTAGGAAAATTAGGTGCTTACATTTCTCATCAATTTATATTTAACGGATTTGGTATCGCTTCATTCCTTTTTGTATTCTTATCCTTTATTCTTGGTTTTAGAATATTATTTAAATCAAACCTATTACCATTGGGGAAATCTTTCAAATACGCTACTTTTTCTGTTATTTGGATTTCAATTTCTTTAAGTTATTTAATTCCATCAACTCCAATTTTAGGTGGAGCATTCGGTTTTCAAACTAACTTATGGCTCAGTAGTATTGTCGGAAACATTGGAATCCTCCTTTTCCTTATCCTTACCGTTTTAATATTTTTAGTGCTCAATTTTAACATCTCGTTTAATCTTTTTCCAGCAAAAACTATTGCAATTGAAAATGAGGAACCTGAAGAAGAACTGCTCAAAGAAACTGCTGTTAGTCCTATAACAGAAGTTACAACCGAAGAGCCTGTAGAAATACCTCCTGTTGTTGATTTAGATGTGAATAAATCTGAAGACAATGAGAGTATAGAGCTAACCCCTGAAAATACTGACGAACCAAAAACAGTACAAGAAGGTGATGTTGAATTTTCTGTTGAAGAGACTGAAGAAAAAGATGAAATTTTAAGCGATAAGGAAGTTGATAGTAAAGTACAAGAGTTTGGTGAATATGATCCAAAACTAGACTTATCCTCATACCAATTGCCTCCTATTGATTTATTAAAAGAATTTGAAGAGTCTAAGTTAAAAGTTACCCCTGAAGAATTAGAAGCCAACAAAAACAAGATTCTAGAAACGTTAGCAAACTATAAAATAAAAATAGCAAGCATTAAAGCAACCATTGGTCCAACAGTCACTCTATATGAGATTGTTCCTGAAGCTGGAGTCCGTATCTCAAAAATCAAAAACCTTGAAGATGATATTGCTTTAAGCCTTGCAGCCTTAGGCATTCGAATTATTGCTCCTATTCCAGGAAAAGGGACCATTGGAATTGAAGTCCCAAACCAAAATCCTGAAACAGTATCAATGAAGAAAATGGTGGCTTCAGATAAATTTCAAAATGCCAAAATGGAATTACCAGTAGTTATGGGTAAAACCATTACTAACGAGACTTTTGTTTTTGATTTGGCAAAAATGCCGCATTTATTAATGGCAGGAGCAACAGGGCAAGGTAAATCTGTTGGTTTAAATGCTGTATTAGTTTCTCTTCTATATAAAAAACATCCTTCTCAATTAAAGTTTGTTTTAGTTGACCCAAAAAAGGTTGAACTTACTCTTTACAATAAAATAGAACGTCATTATTTAGCAAAGCTACCAGATTCTGAAGAGGCTATTATTACTGATAATCAAAAAGTAATCAACACATTAAATTCACTATGTATTGAAATGGACCAACGTTATGAGCTATTAAAAACAGCAATGGTTCGTAACATCGTTGAATATAATGCCAAATTTGTTGCAAGAAAACTAAACCCAGAAAACGGACATAAATTTTTACCCTACATTGTTTTAGTGATAGATGAATTTGCTGATTTAATTATGACAGCTGGAAAAGAGGTGGAAACCCCTATTGCTCGTTTAGCTCAACTGGCTAGAGCAATTGGAATACATTTAATTATTGCAACTCAACGACCATCTGCAAACATTATCACAGGAATTATCAAAGCAAATTTTCCAGGAAGACTCGCATTTAGAGTAACTTCTGGAATTGACTCTAGAACTATTTTAGATTCTGGTGGAGCAGAACAATTAATAGGTAGAGGTGATATGCTTATTTCACAAGGAAATGACTTAATTCGTGTACAATGTGCTTTTGTTGATACTCCTGAAGTAGAAGCTATATGTGATTTTATTGGCGAACAAAGAGGTTATCCAGAAGTATTTACTTTACCTGAATATGTAGGAGAATCTGCAACAGGAGGTACTGGAACTTTTGATGGTCAAGATAGAGATGCTTTATTTGATGATGCAGCAAGGATGTTAGTTCAACACCAGCAAGGGTCAGCCTCTTTATTGCAACGTAAAATGAAAATAGGTTACAATAGAGCTGGAAGATTAATTGATCAAATGGAAGAGGCAGGAATTATTGGCCCATTTGAAGGAAGTAAAGCAAGACAAGTGTTAATTAGTGATTTAGATACTTTGGAACAGTTTTTGAAAGATTTGGGCAACAACTAATTTTGAAGTCTTAATTTTGACAAAACTATTAAAAATGAAATCACTTATTATATTATTACTGACTGTAGCTACAAGCTTTTCTGCTTTAGCACAACAAGATCAAAAAGCTAAAGCAATCTTAGATAAGCTTAGTGCAAAAACCAAGGCTTATAAGACTATAAAAGCTGAATTCAAATTTACAATCACAAATAAATCTGAAGGGATTAACGAATCTCAAACTGGAAAAATTCAAATTAAAGGCAATAAATATTTTCTATCCATTGCCGGACAAGATGTTGTTTCTGATGGTAAAGACATATACACTGTATTAAAAGATGCTGAAGAAATTCAGATTAATAATCTTCCAGATGAAGATGAAGAAGAATTTATCAGTCCTAACAAAATCTTTACATTATACGAAAGTGGCTTTAAATATAAATACATAAAAGAGGTTAATGGAGTTCAAATTATCAATTTGTATCCAAATGATGCAGAAGATAAAGAATACCACAGAATAGCTCTATATATTAATAAAGCTAAAGGTCAGATTTCAAAAGTAAAGGTTTATGGAAAAGATGGTTCTATTTCAACTTATAGTATTAAAACTTTTACAGCTAATTCTACTATAGCTGATTTAAAGTTTACTGTAGACATTAAAAAATACAAGAGTCTCGGCTATGAGATTGTTGATTTAAGAGATTAAAAATTGAACCTCCGACATTGCTGTTGGAGGTTCAATTTTTAAAGCCTTTTCAACCTTTCATCTTTTCAATGTTCTTTATGTTATTTAACTAATACGCCATAGGCTTTTAGAACGAAGTGGAGCCTTATTACTGCAGGAGATTGGAGATAGAACTATATAAGGAATACTGTTGTCTTTGACAGCATAATAAGGTCTCTCAATCTTACCTTTATAGATGTGATTTCCATCAGTTGTTACAGTAACGTAACCACTCCCATTTTCAATTTCCTTGAATTGACTTTTTTATCTTCTTTACTCATTCTACTAAGTTTAAACATTCTTTTAATGCAAAAAACCTCCAGACATTGCTGCTGAAGGTTTTGTAGTTTTTATAGCCTATTTAATTAT
>JAESUI010000110.1 GCA_016763135.1 Flavobacteriales bacterium | reverse complement strand
CATAATATAGAAACCGTTCGTAGATTAACCAAAAAAGTAAGAATTCAAGCAAAGTACGACAGAAGTTTAGAGGCTTTAAAACGATTGAAAGAAGGTGGTATGAAAACAAAATCTGGGATTATGCTAGGTTTGGGAGAGTTAGAGGATGAAGTAATTGAGTCAATGAAAGATTTAAGAGCTGTTGGTTGCGACATTTTAACTATAGGCCAATACTTACAGCCAACCACTAAGCACTTGCCTGTAGCCGAATTTGTAAAGCCCGAACAGTTTGATAAATATAGAGAAATAGGCTTAGAATTAGGTTTTAGGCTTGTAGAAAGTGGGCCATTGGTTCGTTCTTCTTACCATGCAGAAAAGCACCTTTTTTAATCAAAGCATAATTACCGTAAAAAACTTGGTTGTTCTATAAAACATGAAAAGCAACCGTTTCTTAAATTGCTCACTTTTTAATCCTAAGTATTCTGTAAATTTAACCCTAAATTGGATTGAATTATTTGGTAACTATTAAATAATATGTATCTTGTAACCCATTTCAAAAACACTAACTAATAAAACTATTACATAATGAATATTAAGACGATAATTGTTGGATCTTTAGCTATTGTACTGGCTATTGGAGGAACATTTTTAAAAATGACTTCTGAGGAAACTCAAGCTACGTACACTCCTCGAACTTTAGATAACGGAGGCTTAACTGGTCAAGCAGGTTATGCAGAATATATGCACATGCTTAAAGCAGATCCTGCAACTGGATTAATTGATCCTAATTTAGTTCAGCAAGTTAGAAATGAAATAATGGCTAGAGCTAAAGTAAATAGTAAAGCGGCTTTAGGGTTAAATTGGACTCAAATGGGGCCAGATAATACAGGAGGTAGAACAAGAGCAATATTAGTTGATCAAGCAAATTCAAATATAGTTTATGCCGGTGGTGTTTCAGGAGGGCTATTTGTTTCTACTGATGGAACTCAAACTTGGACTCCAGTTGTTGGTATGCAAGGAATTTTAGGTGAAAACTTAGCAGTTTCCTGTATTACACAAACAGCAAACGGTAGAATTTTCTTTGGTACAGGAGCTTCTTTTGAAGGGGCAAGTGGTTCAGGTAGTAGTGGGTTTATTGGTAATGGAGTTTATGAGTATGTACCAGGTACAGGACAAGTTTTACCAGTAGTTACTAATGCAACTGCTGTTCCTAATAACAGTACTGGTTCGTTATGGTCAATGACAAATGCTATTGCCTCTTACGGTAATAGATTATATTTAGGAACTAAAGATGGTATGGTGTGGGCAGATCCTAATGGCTCTGGTTTTTATCCAACCACCTTGCTGGATGGTTTAATCCAATAGAAATTATTCCTGGATTACCAGAATCTGCAACATGTCAAGATATTGATATCGCATCAGATGGTTCTATATTAGTGTGTTTTGGAGGTAAAGCTTATGTATCCAATCAAAGTGATGCTTTAGGGGCTTTTACAAGATTTTTGGCTACAGATGGAAATGCTATATCTGGAAGCAGATTATCTGGGGCTATTGCACCTTCCGATCCTAATGTGATGTATGTTCTAGGTTCTTCAGGAGTTTTAACAGGTTTACATATTTCTAGAGATAAAGGGGCAACTGTTTATGAAATTGTACCTGGTGGTGCACCAAGTATTGATCCTTTTAGAAGAGATGCTAGTTCTACTACTGGCCAAGGAGGTTATGATGATGCTATTGCTGTTGACCCTTCTGATTGGGGACATATAATAGTTGGTGGTATTCGTTTGTTTGAATGGAGATATGCTACAGGTTCTAATCCTATTGGTGGTAGTTGGCTGTTAGCAGCAACTCTTGGTGGTGGTTCTTTTGGAGTGCATGCAGATAAACATACTATTGCTTGGCCTACTGCTAATACAATCTATATAGGTTCTGATGGAGGTGTTACAAGATCTGTTGATGGAGGAATGACATGGCAAGAACGTAATTTAGGATATAACGTTACTAGTTTTTATGATGTTGCAACAGCATCTAATGGCTGGATTGTTGGAGGATCTCAAGATAATGGAGATTTACTATTTTCTTATGGAGCATTTGGTTCAACTTCTCCATGGGGTGCGGTGACGTTGTTTCCTACAGATGGACAAACTTTCGGTGATGGGTTTGATGTTGCTTTTTCTAATCAAGGACCTGGAATTGTTTACGCAACTGCTCAAAATGGAGCCTTGTGGAGAACAGCAGCCTCAATTGGAGGTGGTGGATTTTTTGACCCTGAATTGGCTGATGTTATCGCTGCAGGATCAGGATTTCATACAGTAATTGAAAATTGGGTAAAAGATTATGATGTTACTAGTATTGATTCTATTACAATGCATTTTTCTGATACTGTAGGAACTTTAGTTGGACCGCAGGATACAGTTTTTGCTGGACAAACAATTTTAGCAGGAGATACGATTTGGTATGCAAGTTTAACCAATGCAACTCCTTTGATGTACATTGCGCCATCAAACATTGTGTTGAATACTCCAGGAGATTCAATAAAATTACAAGATCCAATACAAAATAGATTTGCTATGGTTGCAGGTAGTTATGTTTATGTAACTAGAGATGCTGCAAGATTAGGTTCTGCAACTGGTGCAGAATGGCATAGAGTAGCAAGTGCTGGTGGCGCTTTAGTATTAGAGTTTTCTGAAGATGGTAATGATTTATACATTGGTAGAAGCAACGGAATAGTAAAAATTAGTGGACTTAACTTAGCGAATGATTCATTAGGATTAGACATGAGATCTCCAAGTTCTATACTAACTTCTACGTCTTCAACTGGAATTTCAGGACTAGTAACAGGTATTGCTGCTGATCCAAATGATTTAGATAACTTAATTGTTACAACTGGTGGTTATTCAACGATTAATCATGTTTACAGATGTACAAATGCTACAACAACTATGTCATTTACGGCAATTCAAGGGGTTGCTTCCTCATTACCTAAAATGCCTGTTTATGATGTTGTAATAGATTATAACGATAACAACAAAGTAATTGTTGGTACAGAGTGGGGAGTTTGGACAACGGATAACGCATTTTCTGCTATAGCAGGATCATTAGTTGAATGGACTGATGAAAGTGGTAATGGAATGACCCACACTCCAGTTCATGGTGTTATACAACAGCATTTAAGATCTACTGCATCTTTAAATTCTGGTTGGGTTTATTTAGGAACTCATGGTAGAGGGTTTTACGGTTCTGATGGTTTAGCTACTTCTATAGCTGAGAATGAAGATATTATTGATAATAATGATAATGGATTTGTTACTAACTTAAATGTTTATCCTAATCCATTAAGCAATGTTGGTGTTCTTGCTTTTGATTTAAAAGAAAATAAAGAAACAACAGTTAAGATATTTAACTTAACAGGTTCTTTAGTTAAAACTATTAAATTAGGTGCTTTAGCTAAAGGAAACCATAAAGTAAAATTTGATGCTTCTGCATTGAGCATAGGTTCATACATAATATCGTTAGAATCAGGTTCGGAAAGAAGTGTTGCTAAATTTATTGTAACCAGATAGGTTACCTTTTATTACAAATGAAAGTAAAAGCTCTCTCGAGAATATCGAGAGAGCTTTTTTAGTTAATAGTGTATGGCTAAAAAATACGAGCACATATTTTTTGATTTAGATAGAACTCTTTGGCATTTTGATGAGAACTCCAAAAAGGTATTAAACGACATTTATGTTTATTTTAATTTAGATAAGTCCATAGCTTCAGCTAATCATTTTATAGAAGTGTATCAAGAGGTAAATGAAGCTTTATGGGCTCTTTATAGAGATGATAAGCTAACTAAAGATGAATTACGGTGGAAACGGTTTGATGATACATTAACACACTTTAATATTAGTAATAACAGCAAAGCTATTCAGATGGGAGATTATTATGTTACTCATTCTCCAAGGCAGACGTTATTATTACCATACACAATAGAAGTACTCGATTACCTTTCCAAAAAATACAAAATGCACATCATTACAAATGGATTTAAAGAAGTACAATACATTAAGCTTACAGAATCTGGTTTGTTAAAATACTTTGATGTTATTATTCTCTCTGAGAAAGTAGGTGTTAAGAAACCTCATCCATACTTTTTTAAAAAAGCATTTATAGAAGCAGGTTCTAATGCTGATAATTCTATAATGATAGGAGATGATTTATATGCGGATATTTATGGTGCACAAAGAGTGAAAATGGACAACATTTATTTTAATTTTTATAACACCAAACATGATAAGATTGTTCAGAAAGAGATAAGTTGTTTGAGTGAGTTGTATGAAATATTATAAAAAAAAAGAGGCTTCAAATTTGAAGCCTCTTTTTTTTAAATGGATAAATCGATTATTGATTCGCCTTAGTTTCTTTTTTTACTGCTTTTGTAGTAGAAGCTTTTTTAGCATCTGCAGATTTTGAACCATGACATGATTTTTTAGCGTTAGCAGTTTTGCTTGAACAACAAGATTTTTTAGAGTCAGCAGTTTTCTTTGCACAACATGCTTTCTTAGAAGAAGTAGCTTTTTTGTCATGCTTACAATCTTTCTTGTCACAACCTTTGTCATCATCACAAAATTCGATTTCTGAACTTGTTTTTACAATTGATGTAGAAGCAAAACTTGAAGTAGCAATGAATCCAATAAGTGCGAAGGCTAATAATAATTCTTTCATAATAATAATTTTAATAAGTTTATGTGGTTACTAAATTAAGGATAGTTGATAGAACAATTATGTTAATCATTGTTAAATTTAGCAATGGTAGAAATTCCACCTTTTACTTTTTCATTTAATTTAACCTTTAATTCAACATCTAACGGCAATAATAAATCTACACGAGAACCAAACTTTATAAAGCCGCATTCCTCATTTTGCTCAACAGCAATTCCTTCTTTTCCAAAGAATACGATTCTTCTTGCTAAAGCTCCAGCAACTTGTCTGTAAAGAACACTTCTTCCTTTGTTGTCTTCAACAACAATTGTTGTTCTTTCATTTTCTGTAGATGATTTTGGATGCCAAGCAACTAAATATAATCCGGGGTGATATTTGTAATATTTTAATAATCCACTTATTGGGTATCTATTTATATGAACATTTACTGGAGACATAAATACAGAAACTTGTAAGCGTTTTTCATTAAAGTATTCAGTTTCTTCTACTTCTTCGATTACAACAACTTTTCCATCTGCTGGAGATATAATATGACCTTCTCTTTGAACACGATTTCTTGAAGGGTTTCTAAAAAATTGTAGAATGGTAATCAATAAAAACCCAGAAATTACATAGCCTATTATTCTAATAATATTATACTCTGTTAGAAAAAAATAAAGAATAGCATTTAATGCTGTAATAAATAGAATGGTAATAATTAATGAAGGAATTCCTTCTTTATGAAATTTCATAAAATATTTTTTGTTAAAAATAGTAATTCTAACTTATCAAATGTAAATAAGCATAAACAAATGGGACAGATAATAATAAACCATCAAAACGATCTAATATACCACCATGTCCAGGTAATAATTTTCCTGAATCTTTTACTTTTAAGCTTCTTTTAAGCATAGATTCAACTAAATCTCCTAATCCTCCAAAAACAGCTATTAAAATAGCTATAACTATCCAATTGGTTAAGTTTAGATTGGTAAAGAAAATTGATAATACAAATGCTCCACCTATGGTAACAATTCCTCCACCTATCGAACCTTCCCATGTTTTTTTAGGAGAGATACGTTCAAATAGTTTGTGTTTACCAAAAAATCTCCCTGCTAAATAAGCACCTGTATCATTTGTCCATAGTAGAATGAAAAACCCTAAAATGATTTGAAAGCTATAATTATCGGTAAAATTATTGTCGATGTAATATCCTAAATGGAATAACATTGCAAAAGGGAGAACTATGTAAAGCAATCCTAAAACAGTATAAGATATGTTGATGAAAGGATTTTCTTTTTTTCTATATAATTCAATAAGAAAAGTGATAAATAGCATTAAAATTGGGATGAAAGTCATCTTAACTTCAATTATTTTTAAGACTAATAAACACAGGGTCACCATTAAGGAAAGGGCTGTTATTGTCCCCCAGAATTTAATTGGTTTTATTTCTTTTGATTTCTTGGCTAAATTATAGAACTCATCAACAGCTAATAGTACAATAAGGCTAAATAGGCATAATGCTATTGTTGCATTGAAATAAATTCCAGCTACAATGGCAACAATAAATAAGAAACCTGTAATTGTCCTTGTTAGCATTTTGTGTTATAACGAGTTTTTAGAAATAATGTATTTGGCTTTTATTACATTTTCAGGATTTACATGCAATTCAACTTCAGCATTCATTAGATGTTTATGCATAGAGTCCATTTTATCTATAAGCACAACATCTATTTCATTATCTTCTAAAACAGATTTAACAATCTGTGATTGGTTTGGGTCGTTGGTCTTATATACGATTACCCAATTAGACACAGTTAGCTTTTTTTTTCAGAAGTTTCTTCAGGTTTATTATTCTCTTCTTTTTCTTCATCAACCTTTACTTCTACCTCTACTTCAGCTTCCTTTTCAACCGAACCATTTTTTGGTGCTGGTTTTTTCTTGGAAACTTTTTTCTCCTCTTTTAGTTCTTCTTCAAATTTGCTTTTCCCAAAAATCAATTCTAAATCATCTCTAAAAATCACTTCTTTTTCTAAAAGCTTATCAGCCAACAAAGTTAGTTTATCTTTATTTTCTGTAAGAATTTTGAGCGCTCTTTGGTAAGAAATATCAATCTT
>JAESUI010000109.1 GCA_016763135.1 Flavobacteriales bacterium | reverse complement strand
ATTTACGAAGCAGGAATGGGAGGATTTAATGGGATGCATGCACTTTCAACAAGAAATGATTCACCAGAAACAGCTTCTCGTCCTTTTGATAAGGATAGAGATGGTTTTATAATGGGAGAAGGTGGAGCCTCTTTGATATTAGAAGAATACGAACATGCAATTGCTAGAGGAGCAAATATTTATGGAGAGATAGTTGGCGGAGGAATGTCTGCTGATGCTCATCATATGACAGCACCACATCCAGAAGGGTTAGGTGCAACAAATGTGATGAAAAATGCATTAGATGATGCCGGGATGGATGCTACAGAAATTGATTATATCAATGTACATGGAACATCTACCCCTTTAGGAGATATTGCAGAATCTCAAGCAATTTTAGCAGTATTTGGAGATCATGCTTATAACTTAAACATAAGCTCAACTAAATCGATGACAGGGCATTTATTAGGTGCTGCAGGAGCTTTAGAAGCGATTGCTACGTTAATGGCTGTTAAGGAAAATATAATCCCTCCAACGATTAATCATTTTACTGATGATGAATCTTTTGATCCAAAATTGAATTTTACATTTAATAAGGCTCAAGAAAGAGAAGTGAAAGCAGCCCTAACAAATACTTTTGGATTTGGTGGACATAATGCTTCCGTTATCTTTAAAAAATACGAAGCATAGTTGACTTTTTTTAAAAAAGTCTTTCGAAAAAAAGATGAATATGCGCTAGTTTTAGAGCGAATAACAGGATTTTATCCTCATCAAGTTTCGATATATCAACAAGCTTTTTTACATAAATCACTTACACAAAATAATGAACTCCAATCTTTCGAAAGTAACGAGAGATTGGAGTTTTTAGGTGATGCTGTTTTAGACAGTATTATTTCTCATTATTTATATAATAAATTTCCTAAAAAGGATGAGGGTTATTTAACGAAGCTGCGATCACGCTTGGTAAGTAGACAAAATCTTAATAATCTGGGGGTTAAAATTGGGCTACAAGAATTAATGAAATTTAATTTAGAACGTGCATCTAAATCAATTTATGGCGATGCATTAGAAGCTTTAATTGGAGCAATTTATTTGGATAGAGGATATTCTTTTGCACAACAATTTGTAGAAGAGAGGTTATTACAAAACCATATTGATATTGAAGAAGTAATACTGACGGAAACAGATTTTAAAAGTCGAGTAATTGAATGGTGCCAAAAAGAAAAACTATCTTTTGATTTTAAGATTACTGAGCAAGAAGAAAAAAATGAAAAACTATATACAGCTCAACTCATTATAAATGGTGAATTAAAGGGGGCAGGAAGTGCTTTTACCAAAAAACAAGCAGAACAATTAGCAGCTGAGATAGTTTATAATAAAAAAGCCTCTAATTAATTAGAAGCTTTTTTATAGGTTTTGGATTAACTATTATTCTATAATTATTTTCTTAAAAACTTCTTTTTCAGCTTTTGTAGCTTTTATAAGATAGTATCCTGAATCAAGAGATGAAACATCCACCTTTTCTGAAATAGACATATTTTGCGACAGGATTAGTTTACCACTTATGCCATATAGAGTAATATAATCTACACCTCCTTTAATAATAAAATAGTCATTTGCTGGGTTAGGATAAATGTTAAAATTTAGTTGAGGTTCTTCTTCAATAATTGCTGTTATTACAGCATCCCTAACACATCTTGTATAATTAAAAACATATAAAACATCACCTTGAGGGCCAAAATATTGAGGATAATTTCCTACAATTCCAGTTTTAGGGTCGTTACGTTGAGCTCCGGCACCATGAGTATCCATTAAAAGATAACTACCAGAACCAGGAGGGCTTTCCATTTCTCCTTGTGCTTCACCAAATGGAATATAAACAGCATCTGTATAAGGACTAGGCCCATCCATTAATGGAGATCCGGTCCAGTAATATCCATATTGTCCTGGAGAACCACTTGGATCATTAAATGTTGTACAGAAGAATAAAGGATCAATAGCTGGAGAATTTGTTACATCAGGACATCGTGTATAATCTAATATACTATGGAGTTCTTTAGCATTAGGTAAACGCCAATCACTATGGCCAGCAAGAGATAAATTCTCTGAATAAGATAATGAATTTTCCCAATCTCGAGTTGTTCCATCATCTGCTTGTTGCCACATTAATCCTGTTGCGTTGTCAGTGATGGTTCCATCTCCATTATCTGCATAATTGTTAATACCGTATTGTGTATTCCCCCTTACCATTCTAAAATACATAGTCATTGGAGTGGTAAAACTAGGTGGTTGATACATTGGATACCCTTTTAATCTTCCGTCTACAAAATTATACCCAAAGACAGTTGAGTCTCCTCCCATCGTGAGCCCAACATATTTAGTGCTAGACCATGTTTGAGCATCAATTTCTCGTTCTCCAATTCCTGTATTTCCAATAGGCTGATTAAAATAAACGGTATCAATAAATTTGTACATGGCATTATCTCCATAACATCTTCCACTAAATTGAGCTAAAGAATATAGTTCTTTAATTGTTGGAACTCTCCAATCTGTATGCCCTCCTAATGTTGAGTTTGTCGCTTTTGTAAATGCATCATAATAAGATATTTTTGTTCCCATGTCTTGTTCCCACATTAGGCCGGTTACATTATCAGTTATAGTTCCATCTCCATTATCAGTATATGAGGGTTGATTCCCGCTATAACTGGCATCTTGCCCGTAAAAAGTCTGTCCAACTGAAGGGGCTGAAATAATAGCAGAATTATTATAATGATCACTAACATCTGTATCTACAATTTTATAGGTTTGGCCATTACCTACTATTGCAGTAGATAAACAAATAATAGCTGCCAATAATTTTATATGGAGTTTCATTTTGAATGATTTAAATTATTAAAGTAGTTATAAGACACGCCTTTTTTAGAAAGGTTTAATTCGACAAATAGAAATTATGAAAAGAGTGGTTTAAAGATTGGTTTATTATCTACAGTTGAGTTATCTACTGGTATAGGCTAATAATTCGTCATTAATAATCTTGTAAACTTTATCCCGTAAAGGCACTAAATCTTCTTCAGTCATTCCTTTAGTTGGAATAGGTTCATGAATTACGGCTTTAGCAATTCCAGGGCCAGCTTTTCCAGAAAATAAACCAGCCATTTCTAAGCGTTTATGGTTGGTGAAAAATGTAATGGGAATTATAGGAACTTGTTTTTCTATTGCTAATTTAAAAGCTCCATTTTTAAATTTTAGCATCTCTGGCACATTTGCAGAAATAGTTCCTTCAGGAAACATTACAACACTATGTCCTTTATCTAATTCTAAACCACATCTATCAACAGAGCGTTTACCATCTCTAGCACTTCTTCTGTCAACAGTAATATTCATTTTTTTAAAGAAGATGCTAAATATAGGTATTGTTGCCAATGATTTTTTCCCCATAAAAACAAAGTACTGAGGAAAGGTTTGATACAAAATAATGATATCTAAAAAAGAAGAATGGTTGGGGGTAATCACATAAGGTTGACCTTTTTTAATGTAATGTCTGTTTTTAACGGAAACAATAATTCCTGATAAATACATTAACAACCCAGTATGAAAGCGAAGTAAACGAAATCCCTTGTTAAAGTGTTTTTCATTTAACAAAAACATTAAATAAAATGGGTATAGTAAGAGCAAGAGCAATGTAAACCAAATGAAAACATAAAGTTTCCAAATCCCACCTAATATTTCTTTTACTTTTTTCATTAAAGCAGGTAAAAATAAACAAAGCAATTTTCATAAAAACAGAAAAAAGATATTGATTCTTCTATCGCTAAATATAAAAAATATATTTTTGTTTTATGGTAAGAGTTTTAACAGGCGTACAAAGTACGGGAACACCGCATTTAGGAAATTTATTAGGGGCAATATTACCGGCTATAGAAATGGGTAAAGATTCTAACAACGAATCTTTTTTATTTATTGCCGACTTACATTCTTTAACACAAATAAAAACTCCAAAAGAGTTAAAAGAGAACACCTATAGCACCGCTGCAGCTTGGCTAGCTTGTGGGTTAGATGTTAAAAAAACAGTTTTCTATCGCCAGTCTGATGTGCCAGAAGTAACAGAGTTAACCTGGTACTTAAGTTGTTTTTTCCCTTATCAAAGATTAACATTAGCACATTCATTTAAAGATAAAGCTGATAGATTAGAAGATGTAAATGCTGGCTTATTTACCTACCCAATGTTAATGGCAGCAGATATTTTATTATATGATGCGGAGCTTGTTCCCGTTGGAAAAGATCAAATGCAACATTTAGAAATGACAAGAGATGTTGCCAATCGTTTTAATCATAAAATGGGAGAAACATTGGTTTTGCCGGAAGTAATTGTGCAACAAGATACAATGTTAATTCCTGGTACTGATGGAGAAAAGATGAGTAAATCGAAAGGTAATTTGATTAACATTTTCTTAAGTGATAAGAAGCTGAGAAAACAAATTATGGCGATTGAAACAGATAGCACACCTTTAGAAGAACCGAAAGAGACTACAACATGTAATGCTTTTGCATTATATGAATTATTAGCTTCAGAAGAGCAAAGTGCTAAAATGAAAACTAATTATGAAGGTGGTAATTATGGTTATGGGCACGCAAAACAAGAACTGTTTGAGTTGATTTGTGAAAAATTTAGTAAAGAAAGAGAGCAGTATAACTATTACATGGAAAACCTTAAGGAGCTGGATGAACAATTAAAAATAGGTGCTGATAAAGCTCGGTTAGTTGCTCAAGATGTTTTACAGCGAGTAAGAGAAAAATTAGGCTACTAAAATAAGAGCTTGATAAGAATAAAAAAGGCTTGGGAAATTTTCCCAAGCCTTTTTTGTAATATAATTTAAATAGTTACTGGATAATAACTTTATGTGTTTTAACTCCTTTATCAGAAGTAATAGTTA
This sequence comes from Flavobacteriales bacterium, assembly GCA_016763135.1. Taxonomy (GTDB): domain Bacteria; phylum Bacteroidota; class Bacteroidia; order Flavobacteriales_E; family Vicingaceae. The sequence continues at coordinate 2,107 of JAESUI010000109.1, read as the reverse complement.
TAAAGTATATACCATTAGCATTATTGCTTAAATCAATTTGTTCATTAATTGTATTAATGTTATCAAAATTGTTTTTAACAAATACAACTTGACCTTGTATGTTCATTACTTTAATCTCTAATTCACTTACATCTGTTGTATTAACATTTAATGTAAATATTCCATTATTAGGATTAGGGTAAACATTAAGGTTAATGTAGTTTGAAATAGCATCAATTCCTGAACAAACAGAATAATTAACAATAATAGTGTCTATTGCCTCACACCCTGTAATTGTATCAGTAACAGTAACACTAATGTTATAAGTTCCGTTACCACCTAAAGAAGTAGTATCAACGCTTATTGTTTGTGTTGATTCACCAGTTGACCAAGCATAAGAATAATTTCCTACACCAGCATTAAGTGTTAATGCGTCAACCGAGCAAGCATTAGAATCAGCACCTAAATTAACAACAAAATTGTTGTCGGTAAACTCTAAATGCCATTTGTATAATATTCCATCATCTCCTCCTGCATCATCCAGAACATGTAATGTCCACGCACCATTTGGATCTGTTCCATTAAATTTAGCTAAACCAAAAACTTCTTCAGTTGTAAAGAACCCATTTGTAAGGTTTGTTGCTCCAGCAATATTAGTGGATGCTGTATCTGTAAATGTCACATTAAGATACCCAACAGACCCAGAACCACTTCCATTATCCGTTGAGACTTCTAAAGTGTCACCAGCTGGTGATATTAACCACATATCAATGTCAGTTTCCCAAGTATGAGGCAATGAATCAATAACCAATGCACTTAATTCATAACAAGTATCCAACATATTATTTACAAGTCCATTAGTACAAATAATAGTTTGAGTTCCAGTGGCAATTGTATTAGATATTGGAGCACTACCGTTATAAGTTAATGAAGATGTTAAGTGTTCAGTTGTCCATCCAGTTAAAGTGTCATTAGAATTATCAGCATCAGTTACTAAAAGAGACCAAGCGTCAATTGTGTATACAGCAGGAGTTGACATGTTTGCCATTGTTGTAAAAACATGAGTTAATGTATCTCCAGATAAAACTGACCCGCTTACTGTCTCAGGAGTAATAGGTGTTCCATTTAAAGAATAAATTACATCAAAACCAGTTTCAGTTGATGTTCCATAATTTTTCACTTGAATAGTAACTGTTTCCATTCCCAATCCACAACCAACAGGAGCAGATTGAATTGATATAACACCAAGGTCATTAGCAGACTGAGTAATAATAGTTAAAGTATAATCTTCAAATTCAGCTCTTGATGCACTAGCACAAGGGTCAGATGGATTAGAAGCATTCCAATCAGTAGTAATTCTCATTCTATAATTTCCATTAACAGTAGCGCCAGGGATATTAATTGTACCAATAAAAGGACCATTACCATATGAAGTGGTATTGAATTCTTTTTCTGTTAAATCATCGAAAACTAAATCATTGTTCCAATCAATCCAGATAGAAAACCCAGCAGTACCACCAACAATTTCAGCATTAAAATCAAAAGAACCGTTAGCATAACTTTGTACAGCTTGTGCTGTTCCATCAAAATACCCTCCAGTTGTAAAACCAGACACTAGGTTTGAGATATTAGCAGATCCATTTGTAGTTGAAAAATTATCTACATAAGTAGATGCAGATGAACTAGAAGGGCTACAATATCCTGTAAAGAAAGTATAAGGACCAAACCATGTACTTGTTCCAGAACCACCACAATCAGCTCTTACATAAAACTCATAAGAAGTATTAGCCGTTAATCCAGTTAAGTTATGTGGATTAGTAGTTGTTCCTATTATTGTAGGAATTCCAGTTGCAGTATAAGGCGAAACACCCCATTCAATATCCCATAAAGAAACACCAGCATTGTCAGTCCACCCTAAATCAGCAGATGTAGGTGTGATGTTAGTCACGGTTAAGGCTGAAGGAGTAACACAAGACGGAGGTGCAGAGATAGTAATTGTATAATCCTCAAATTCAGCTCTTGATGCGCTAGCACAAGGGTCAGATGGATTAGAAGCATTCCAATCAGTAGTAATTCTCATTCTATAATTTCCATTAGCAGCAGCGCCAGGGATATTAATTGTACCAAT
>JAESUI010000108.1 GCA_016763135.1 Flavobacteriales bacterium | reverse complement strand
TTCAAAATGTAGGAAATAAAATAAGAGTAACTCAAGAAATGAATTATGAGATGAAATTTGGTCTATTAGGTAAGCTAATGGGAACTATGCTCAAACCAAAATGGAATAAGGGAATCAATCAATTCTTAAGAGGATTAAAGCAGCATACAGAAAAGAGATCATAACTGGTTGTAGTTTCTACTACTAAATCGGTTTTATTGAAATAATATTTGCGTAACCAAATAGTTACGCTTATATTTGTAACCAATCAGTTACCTAAATATAATTAACATGAAAAATAAATGGATTAACAACGGGCTTAAAATTTTATTCATTCTATGCATTGCAGGACCAATTTATGGTAAAATAACTCAAAACGAGCAATTTTTAGAATCATTTACTGGTTTAGGCTATCCCGCTTATCTAAGTCAGATCTTATTAGTTGCCTACCTTCTTGGTATCGCAGCTATTTTTCAATCAAAATATTTATTGTTAAAAGAATGGGCTTATACAGGGTTTACTTTTGCTTTAATTGGGGCATTCATATCACACGTTTTCGTAGCAGATTCTTTAAAAGGATTATGGGCATTAGTTACGTTGGTATTTTTATTAGGCTCTTATTTTTTCGAAAAGAAATTAAAATCAAATACTTAATTTTATGAGAAGAGATGTTTTTCAAGCAATAGCTGACCCAATCAGAAGAGATATTATAGAATTAGTATCTAATGAATCTTTAAGCGTAAATGAGATCGCTGAAAAATTTGAAATTAGTCGACCTGCCATTTCAAAACACATAAAAATATTAAATGAATGTGGAATTATTGAAATTAATAAAAAAGGGAGAGAACGTTTTTGCGTAATACAACCAAAAAATCTTATGCCTGCTTTTTTATGGATAGAGAAATATGAAAAGCTATGGGAAGATAAAATTGACTCTTTTGAAAATTATCTAAATCAATTACAAACTAAAAAAAATAAGAAAGATGAGTGATTTAAAAAATAGAACAATAACGATAAACCGAACATTTAATGTTCCAATTGAATTGGTTTGGGAAGCGTGGACACAACCAGAACACATTGCAAAATGGTGGAGTCCTAAAGGAATGGAGACCAAAATAATTGAACACGATTTTAGTGTTGGTGGAAAATGGAAATATTCTATGCCTATGCCAAATGGTCAAGAATTTATCGCAGATGGAGAATACATTGAAATCGTAGAACTTGAAAAAATTATTTCATTAGCCAACTTTATACCAATGACAGAAGGGGTTGAAATACAATCGCTATTTGAAGAAGATGGCGATAAAACTAATTTTACTTTTAATGTAATACACCCAACAGAAGAATATAAAATACAACAAGAAAAAATGGGAATATTAAATGGTTGGGGTTCTGTATTTACTCGACTTGATGAATTTTTAAAAACAACTAAAATATAACGATTATGAAAACAATGACTTGCAATCAATTAGCTGGAGCGTGCAATTTAGAATTTCACGCGAACACTTTTGAAGAAATTAAAGAAATGAGTATGAAACATGGAATGGAAATGTTTCAAAAAATGACCAGCCTCATCTTGATGCGATGAATAAGATGAAAGGACTAATGAAAACTTCTGAAGGCATGAAAATATGGATGGATGAAAAAAGAAAAGAGTTTGATGAATTGCCAGAAAATGAATAACAACTAATTCACCTTTGAGCTATGGCGTATGACCAATGTTTAGGCGATAGAATAAACCAAATCCTCCAATCAAAAAATCTCAATTATTATGACAAAAAAATGATGGGAGGATTGGTATTTATGGTCAATAATAAAATGTGTAGTGGCATCCATATTGATAAAAGCCATTTGAATGCTAAATTCTATGGTAGTATCTTTGCACAAAATTTAGTCTTAACCTGAAAGGTTAGAGCCTTGCAACTATTCTTACACTAATCGCTGATAATTGAAAAAACAACAATACGAAATAGAATTTATCACATTCAAAGACAAATTATCTTCTTTTATCTTTCGACTCACAACTAATCGTCAGGATACAGAAGATATTGTACAAGATACTTATCTTAAAGTATTTGATAAATTAGATACGTTTCAGCAAAAATCATCCTTTAAAACCTGGGTATTTACTATTGCTTTAAACATTGCTAAAAATCAGTTAAGCAAGCAACAACGGTGGGTAGAAAATGCACAAGATTATGGGGCGAATTTACATTTGAAATCTCCACATCATTCAGATAAATTTATGTCTGTTTTCCAATCCACTCCTGAAAAGGATTATGAAATAAAAGAACATATAAATTATTGTTTTAATTGCATTAATAAAACACTGTTACTAAATCAGCAAATTTGCCTTTTACTAAAAGATGTTTATCATTTTAAAGTTTCTGAAATGGTAAACATTACGGGTTTAACAGAAGGAAAAGTAAAACATGCTTTGGCTGATGCTCGTAAAAATATGATTCGTATTTTCGATAACAGATGTGCCTTTGTCAATAAAAAAGGAACTTGCCACCAATGTACTACGCTAAAAGGGGGGCTAAATCCCGAGCAAGACGCACACATCAAAGCACAAGAAATAAAATTAGTAAAAGAAGGGCATAATACAAATTCGAAGTATTTACTCGACTTACGTTTCCAACTTGTAAGTGGAATAGACCCTTTAAATACTGACAACTCAATTCTGAATACTTATATGCTCGAAAACTGTGAGAGTTGGGTTAAAGAGGGAATTGAAAAAAAAGTACTCGAATCTCGTCCGAAATAGAAAGCTGCTTTGTCTAAAGTATATAGTTTAACAATTAAAAAATATACAAATGACAAAAACAGCATTAGAAACCGTACAAACATTTCAACAATCAATGGGTAGTGGAACAAGTGAATGGGAAACTTTATTCGCAGAGGACATTATATTTAAAGGTCCAGTTAATACCGTTATTGGAAAAGAAGCCAATATTGAACTTAATAAAAATTTCTTTCCACTAGTAAAAGGTTATGAACCAATTTCTCATTTTGAGCAAGGAAATTTCGTAGCACTTGAAGGTGTTTTTACAGTTGCCACGCCAAAAGGAAATACCATCAAATTGGAGATGGCTGAGATTTATGAAATCAAAGAAGGTAAAATCCAAAACATGAGAATGTATTATGATGCAGAAGAGTTTAGAAATGAGTTTGCTCCAGAAAAGTAAAATTCATTAAAACTCTAAATTTAATTCTAATGAGAGGACTGTTTTCAGTCCTCTCATTAAAGCACAAGAAATGAAACAAAGAAGGTATGGAATGCCTTAAACAATACATTGAAAAACTTTAATACCATTATGACATATTTTACTTCAGATTTTATAGAATTCTTTAAGGATTTAGCAACAAACAATCATAGAGATTGGTTTCACGAAAATAAAAAAAGGTACGAAAAAAGTGTAAAAAACCCTTTTACAAACTTTTTGAAAGATTTAATAATCGAAATTCAGAAATACGACAAGGAACTAAATATTGAACCAAAGGATAGTATTTTACGAATCAATAGGGATATTCGTTTCTCAAAAGACAAAAGTCCTTACAACCTGCACTACACTGCATTTATTTCTAGAGGAGGAAAAAAGGACAAAAGTATTCCTGGATTGTTTTTAAGATTCAGCCCTGAAGAAATAGGAATTATGGCAGGTAGTTATGGGGGTTCCAAAGAACAACTTTTGGGGATTAGAAATACCATTCAATCAGATTTAAAACAATTCAAACTAATATATTCTAATAAAAAATTGATTGCAAAATTTGGTACAATTCAAGGAGAAGAACACAAACGAATTCCTAAAGAGTTTCAAGTAAGCCATAAAAAAGAACCTTTAATTGCTAAAAAACAATTTTACCTTGTAGCAATGCGTGAAACAGAATTATTAACAAGCGATAACCTTATAACTGAAATAATGGAATATTGGCATACTGCTAAACCGTTAAATGACTTCTTAACCAATGCAATAAAACAATAATTATGGCTTATGATGAATTTTTAGTAGACCGAATTAGGCAAGTTTTAAACGAAAAACATACTTCTTTTGAAGAGAAGAAAATGATGGGTGGTTTATGTTTTATGGTAGATGAAAAAATGTGTATTGGTGTAGATATTGATAAAATCACAGGAATCCCTAGAATTATGGGAAGAGTTGGAGAAAAAGCCTATGAAGATGCTCTGAAAAAAGAAGGTTGCTCAGAATTTAACATTACAGGTCGAGCAATGAAAGGTTTTGTATTTGTATCTGCTGAAGGCATAGATATGCAAGTAGATTTAGAATATTGGATTCAACTCTGTTTAGATTATAACCCATTAGCTAAAAAGAGTAAAAAGAGAAATAAATTAGAATGGTAATAAAAAATAAAATTTGGAAAATACTGTCTATTATTATTGGTTTTCCAATATTGTATATATTATTTGGAAAGACCTCTATTGCAATAGAACTTTTTGTAAATAAAAATTTGGATTATTACATCCCATTTTGGGGTGGTATTATAATACTACATTGGCTTTCTGTTTTGGTAATTATTAAATTTCTGAAAAGCCAAGGAAAAACTCTTGCAGATATAGGATACAAACTTTCAAATAAAGGAACTTTATATCTTGTAGGTGGTTATCTTTTAGTTGCCATTCTTATGTTAATAGGTGTGGAATTAATGCTCAATAATGTAGAATTAGACCCTTCCAAATTCGGTAATATTTTAGGATTAATTCCCAAAACAACTTCACATAGAATATTTTTCATTCTCCTTGTCTTTTCAACAGGTTTTTGTGAAGAAATAGTCTATAGAGCGTTTGCCATCACACAACTTACTGAAGTCGGTCTAAATAAATGGATTGCACTAATAATTGCGGCTTTTATATTTATAGGAATTCACGGAATTAACGCATATGCCAACAGGTTTTTGTTCTTATTTGGTGGTGGTATTATGTATGGTATAACTTTTTTATTAAGCAAAAGAATACTTCCTTCAATTCTAATACATCTACTTATTAATTTATCAGCAATGATGGCAATATTACAATTAATCGAATAAAAAGAAAACTTGTATCTAACAATGTACAAAAGCAATAGCGGTTTAGAGATAAATTCAGAGGCAGTACCTTTGTGAAAAGTCTAGTCAAAAACGAATACTTTGTGTTTTAATCCCTTTACTATTCTTATACTAACCGTTAAACGAAATTCACCTCTCCCAAACCAACTTCTTACCAAAGCCTAAGGTATTGTCTGTCATTTTAATCCAATTGAGTTGTATTCCCCAAATTAGTGAAGGTTTTGCTTTTGCAAAAGGAAACTTCTTGTAATAAGTTTTATAGAATGCTATCTTTTGTTCTTCCGTTGGATTAATAAAATCTCCAACAAATTGTATGCCTTGTATTTTTGCTACAGTAGTTACTTCAGTATTAATTGTACCTGCAACATTTTTATTTTGTAATGCCTCTTTAATGTGTTGTGTTGCATCATCAGATAAAAAAATAAGGATTTTATTTACTTCATCAAACACATAAAAACAGTTGGCACAGTAAGGTTTATCAGCTACAGAAGTAGCAATGGTCAACACTTTATTTCCTGAAATATAGTTTCTAATTTTCTTTTCCATAGCGGTTAGCAATATTACAAAATCAATGTCAGTTCAAGTAATTTTCAGAAGTGAAACCCTTCGACTCCGCTCAGGATGACAACAAAATTGTATCAAAAACAAATTGATTTAAATCAAAAAGCTATTCTCGATATAAAATTCTTACAGAATTTCACTCGAATTGACACTTTTTTCACAGTGAAAAATTCAACATTCAAAACTCATCATTCATCATTATTTCCATTAACTTTGCCGTTCTAAAATTTAAACTAAATGATAAAAGTAACATTACCAGATGGCGCAGTAAAAGAATACCAAGCAGGAGTTACTGCTATGGATGTTGCCATGAGTATTAGTGAAGGGTTAGCAAGAAATGTAATTTCTGCAAGTGTAAACGGTAACACAGTTGAAGTTACCACCCCTATTACCACTGATGCTAATGTTACATTATTTACATTTAATGATGATGCAGGAAAGAAAGCTTTTTGGCATTCTTCTGCTCACATCTTAGCTCAAGCCTTAGAAAAATTATATCCAGGAATTA
>JAESUI010000107.1 GCA_016763135.1 Flavobacteriales bacterium | reverse complement strand
TGTATCCCAACATTAAATTCTCTTGCTACTTTGCTTAATCTTTTTACTCCTCCAGCCATTTATTTGCTCTTTTCAATCAGTATTAATAATACTAAAGTATATATTTTCTTTTAATCTTCAAATTCTTGCTTCAAGATGCTCATTACATCTTCAACTGTTTCAATTTCTAAATCAGTTCTTTTCACTAAATCTTCAACAGTATTCTCTAATACGCTTTTTGCAGAATCACATCCAATAGATTTCAATTCTTCTATTACCCATGCTTCTATTTCATCTGAAAATTCGCTTAATGCAACATCATCCACATCACCTTCATCAACATCTCTATAAACATCAATATCATAACCAACCAGCTTACCTGCCAATTTAATATTAAAACCACCTCTACCAATAGCTAATGAAACTTGATCTGGCTTTAAAAACACTTCTGCAGTCATTTTTTCTCTATCCAATTTAATTGCCGTAACTTTTGCTGGGCTCAAAGATCTTTGAATAAATAATTCTGTATTTCCAGAATAATTTATTACATCAATATTTTCATTTCTCAACTCTCTTACAATTCCATGGATTCTTGCACCCTTCATTCCTACACAAGCCCCAACAGGATCAATTCTATCATCATAAGATTCTACAGCAACTTTTGCTCTTTCACCTGGTGCTCTTACAATCTTTTTAATAGTAATTAAACCATCATAAATCTCAGGAACTTCTAATTCAAATAAACGCTCTAAAAACAATGGTGATGTTCTTGATAAAATAATTAATGGCTTATTGTTTTTCATTTCAACTTTCACCACAACCGCCCTTACGCTATCTCCCTTTCTAAATCTATCATTAGAAATTTGTTCTGTTTTTGGAAGGATTAATTCATTATCATCATCGTCCAAAATTAACATCTCTCTTTTCCACACTTGATAGACTTCTCCAGTAATTAAATCACCAACTCTATCTTTATATGAAGCATAAATATTATCTTTTTCTAATTCCATGATTTTAGACATCAAATTTTGACGTAACGACAAAACTGTTCTTCGCCCAAAATCTTCCATCTTTACTTCCTCAGAAACTTCTTCTCCAATTTCAAAATCTGGTTCAATTAATATAGCATCAGCATAAGAAATTTCTTTATTCTCATCTTCAACTTCTCCATCATAAACGATCTCTCTGTTTCTCCAAATTTCCAAATCTCCCTTATCTACATTTACGATAAAATCGAAATTATCATCATCTCCATATCTTCTTTTAATAGTGCTTCTAAAAACGCTTTCTAAAATATTCATTAGCGTTGCTCTATCAATGTCTTTGAATTCTTTAAATTCCTGAAACGAATCTATTAAACTTAAACTTTCCATCTTATTGGTTATTTATTTAAACGATATTATTATCGTTGTTTCTTTTATATTATTAAATTTTATTTTCTCTTGTTTAATTATAGTCTCTTTCTTCTTTCTTCCTTCAATCCTTTCTTTGTAAGAATATTCAACTATAATTTCATCTTCATTTACTTCTTTCAATTCTCCTTTCACAACAGTTCCCTCAACTGGAACAACCTTTACTTTTCTACCAATATTCTTATAGTATTGTTCCCTTACTCTAAAAGGTTTATCTAACCCAGGGGAAGAAACTTGTAAAGCAAAATCTTCAACCTCTCTATCCAAATTATGTTCAACAGCTCTACTAAAACTCATACAGTCCTGAACAGTAATTCCGTCCATACTATCAATCTCTAATGAAATAGCATTACCCTCTTTAATTTCAAGATCAACAACAAAACAATTGCTTTCTTCAAGTCTGTCTTCTATTAAATTGTGTACCTGCTCTTTTGTAATCATTTTTTTGCAAAGAAAAAGGGAACTTTTCGTTCCCTCAATTTGTCTGTCATATTTCGTTGGTACAAATATAGCCAAATATTTCGTTTCTGCAAACAGCAATACAAGAAATTAGACATAAAAAAAGGTCTCAACAACTTGAGACCTTTTATAAAAAATTATATACTAATTATTTTTTCTCTTTCTTCTTGTCAGCAGTTGCACCTACATCAAACTTAACCTCTGCAGTTACATCTTTATGCAACCTAATAGAAGCTTCGTAAGAACCTAGATTTTTAATAGCATCTCCTTTAATTTTAATATATTTTTTATCAACCTTATGACCAGCTTTATTAATTGCATCAGCAATTTGAGCTGTAGTTACAGAACCAAAAATCTTTCCTTTTTCTCCAGCTTTCACAGATACTTTTATTACTATCTCATTTAGAGCGTCAGCAGTTGTTTGAGCCTCATCTTGGATTTTTTTATTCTTAACAGCACTCTGTCTTAAGTTTTCTTCTAGCATTTTAATTGCTGAAGGAGTAGCTAAAGAAGCTATTCCTTTTGGTAATAAAAAATTTCTAGCGTATCCGTTTTTAACTTCAATCACCTCATCCTTAAAGCCTAAGTGTTCTTTATTTTCTTTTAATATTACTTTCATCTTAAGTTCCTCCTAATTATTTAAGCATATCAGCTACGTAAGGCATTAATGCCAAATGTCTCGCTCTTTTTACAGCTTGCGAAACTTTTCTTTGATACTTTAAAGATGTACCTGTAATTCTTCTTGGCAATAATTTACCTTGCTCATTTACGAACTGTAATAAGAATTTTTCATCTTTATAATCAATATATTTAATTCTATTTTTTTGAAATCTACAATACTTCTCTCTATGCAACTCAATATTAGGAGGAGTTAAATATCTAATCTCTGATGTATTTTCAGCCATGATTTTTAATTTTTAATGGGTTAAAACTTAGGTTTTACTTTTTTCTTTGAGGTCTTGATTCAACGAAAGCGACAGCATGCTTATCTAAAGAAACAGTTAAGAAACGCATTACTTTTTCGTCTCTTTTTAAGTTTACTTCCACGTTGCCAATTTTTTCACCTTCCATCTCATACTCAAACAAGTGGTAAAAACCAGTTGATTTTTTTTGAATTGGGTAAGCCAATTTTTTTAACCCCCAATCTTCTTCATGCATTAGCTTAGCGCCAACATCTTTCAAAGATTTTTTAAACTTTACAACTGTCTCCTTTACCTGCTCTGCAGATAAAACGGGAGTTAAGATAAAGACAGTTTCATAACGTTTTGTCATTTCCAATTTATTTTAAGTGATCCTTTAATTTTTTAAAGGACGGCAAAAATAGTTATTTTTTATTGATTTGCAAATGGTTAGGACAAAGAATTTGCCACCTAAAATTCCAACACTAAAACAATATCATTCACTTGTTTGTTATTGTTAAAAAATAAATTTCTATAAATCCAAAAACCTAACATTAAATAAATTTATATTTGTTTCTCTTTTAAGTAGTATGGAAAATTACATTGTTTCTGCAAGAAAATACAGACCAACAACATTTGACTCTGTTGTTGGGCAAGACTCCATTACTTCTACTTTAAAGAATGCCATTAAAAACAACCACCTTGCTCAAGCGTTTTTATTTTGTGGGCCAAGAGGTGTTGGAAAAACAACTTGTGCCAGAATTTTAGCAAAAACCATTAACTGTTTTAGCATAACTGAGAACATTGAGGCTTGTAACGAATGTGATTCCTGTAAATCTTTTGATGAAGGAAGGTCTTTAAACATTCATGAATTAGATGGTGCATCTAACAATGGTGTAGATGAAATAAGAAATTTGATTGAACAAGTTAGATTTGCTCCTCAAGTTGGCACACACAAAGTATACATTATTGATGAGGTGCACATGCTATCGCAAGCAGCCTTTAATGCTTTCCTAAAAACATTAGAAGAACCACCAAAGCACGCCATCTTTATTTTAGCAACTACAGAAAAACATAAAATAATTCCTACAATACTTTCTAGGTGTCAGATTTTTGATTTTAATAGAATTAAAATTGATGACATTGCAAGTCTTCTTTCTAATATCGCTGAAAAAGAAAAGGTACAAGCAGAAACAGATGGACTACACATTATTGCTCAGAAAGCAGATGGCGCTATGAGAGATGCACTCTCTATGTTTGACCAAATTGTTAGTTTTTCTGGCGGAACAATTTCTTATCAGGATGTTATTGAAAATTTAAACATTCTTGATTACGATTACTATTTTAAAGTAACCGATTCTATTTTAACTAATAATGTTGCTGACTCATTATTACTATTTAATGAAATATTAAACAATGGGTTTGATGGCCATAACTTTATTAATGGATTAGCTGAGCACTTAAGAAATTTATTAGTTTGTCAGGATGAAAAAACGGTAGAGCTTTTAGAAGTTGGAGCAACGATTAAAGAAAAGTATATAACTCAAGCTAAATCATCTAACACAAGGCAACTAATTTCATTTTTAGAAATTACCAGCAAGGCTGACACCCAATACAAACTTAGCAAAAACCAACGCTTACTTGTAGAAGTAATGCTCATGCAACTTTGCTCAATTGATAACCAATTGGGTGAAAAAAAAAGCCCATAATTAACTTACCCTTTAGGAATTCAAACAGTCTTGTTTCCCCAAAAATAGAACAAAGTAAAAATCCTGCTTTAGATGCTGCTATAAAAAAAACACCAGTAGACTATACTATTCCCAAAGTAGAAACACCTCTAGTACAAGAAGAAAATCATCAACCAATTACAACATCAGAACAAACTTCACCTACTGAAAACACTGGAGTTCAAGAGCCTATTGTTGAGAAAAAAAATAAACCTACACAAAGTACCACAGTAAAACGAAGTACAAATCTTGCTTTTTCAGATGCTATTTCAATTAACCCAGCAGCTAAAACAGAAAAAGAAACTACCTCTAATGAAATTGACATTAGTAGCAGACCAAAAGAGCCTTATACTCCTGAGCAATTTGGCACTGTACTAAATGACTACAAAATAGTTCTACAAGAAAAAGGGAAAGATAGTTTGGCTTCAATTTTTGAAGTTTTACCAGAAGTTAAACAAGACAACATTCATCTTTCAATAGAGAACAAAGCATTAGAAGATGAATTCAATGCTCAACGATCTGATCTTTTAGAATATGTTAGAGAACATTTATCTAACTACAATATTCAGGTAGATACAGAAGTTAATAAAGACATAAAATTAAAAAAGGCATATACCCCACAAGAAAAATTTGCAAAAATGAGCGACAAAAACCCTCTTCTTGAACAGCTTGTACAAAAGCTAGATATGGACGTAGGCTACGCATAACACTAATATTAAATTAAAAAATTTATGAAATTCAAAGCATTAATAATAATTGCAATTGCATTTTTTATTACCTCATGGAAAAGTGACTGGATAGTAAAAAAAACGTATAAATACGAATACGAAACCGTTGAGGGAGATGTGTTAAACACATTTATTTACACCTTAGATAATGGACTAAAAATATACATGTCTGTTAACAAACAAGAACCAAGGATACAAACTAACATTGCTATAAACACAGGAAGTAAGCAAGACCCTGCTGACGCAACTGGATTAGCTCACTATCTGGAGCATATGGTTTTTAAAGGAACTTCTAAAATTGCAACCATAAATTGGGAAAAAGAAAAAGTATTACTAAAACGAATTTCTGATTTATATGAAAGAAGAAGAAGTGTAACTGATGAAGCCGAACGAAAAGCGATTTATCATCAAATAGATAGCCTTTCTGGTGAAGCTGCAAAATTTGCAGTGCCAAATGAGTACGATAAAATGATTAGCTCAATAGGTGCTAAAGGAACAAATGCCTACACTTCTGTAGAGCAAACTGTTTACATAAACGACATTCCTTCAAACGAATTTGAAAAATGGTTATCGATAGAAGCTGAAAGATTTAATGAATTAGTTTTAAGATTGTTCCACACAGAACTAGAGGCTGTTTATGAAGAATACAATAGGTCGCGAGATAATGATTATTGGTTAGCTTATGAAACAATGAATAAAGCTATATTTAAAAAACACCAATACGGAACTCAAACCACTATAGGAACAAGTGAGCATTTAAAAAATCCTTCAATGGAAAAAATTCACCAATACTTTAGTGAGAGATATGTCCCTAATAATATGGCAATCATTCTTTCTGGAGATTTAGACCCTGACACTACTGTTGATTTGATTAAAAAATATTTTGGAAATTATAAATCTAAAAAAGTCCCTGTATTTACTGCTGCTGTTGAGGATGAAATAACAGAACCAGAATACATTACAGTAAAAGGAAGTGATGCTGCTTGGGTTAGTATCGGGTATAGGTTGCCAGGTGTAAAGGGTAAAGACATATATATGTTAAACCTTTTTGATGGTTTATTAAACAATGGACATGCTGGATTAATAGATTTAAATTTAATCAAAGGTCAAAAAGTATTGGATGCCTATTCAAGCCCTAATACCATGAAAGATTATTCAACATTTGAAATGTCAGGAAACCCAAGAGAAGGACAATCTTTAGATGAAGTTAAAGACCTATTACTAAAAGAAGTTGAAAAAATAAAAGCTGGAGATTTTGAAGAATGGATGCTTCCTGCAGTTATCAAAGACTTTAAATTAAGTGAGCAACAACGAAACCAATACAACTCAGCAAGAGCAGGGAAAATGACCGATGCTTTTATTATGGGAATTGATTGGGCTGATGTAGTTAATGAAAAAGAAAAACTGAGTAAGGTTACTAAAAAGGACATTGTTGATTTTGCTAATAAATATTTTAACAACAACTACATTGTTGTATACAAAGAAACAGGAGAATCAAACAACCCTAAAGTTGAAAAGCCTGCCATAACACAAGTTCAGTTAAATAGAGATACTGCTTCTGCTTTTGCTGCAAACTTTGAGAAAATGAAATCAACAAGAATGACTCCTGTTTTTGATGATTACAAAACAGATATAAAAGAAGAAAAACTAAATTCAGGAATACCTCTTTATTATGTAAAGAATACAACTAATGAAACATTTAGCTTAAACTATATTTTAGATATGGGTTCTTATAGTGATAAAGAAATGGCATTAGCTGTTGAATATTTAGACTATTTAGGAACCGATAAATACTCTGCTAACGAACTACAACTAGAACTTTTTAAACTAGGTTTAAGCTATAGTGTTTATGTTGCTAGAGAAAGAGTATATGTTACTTTATCTGGGTTAGATGAATCATTTGAAGAAGGAGTGAAATTATTTGAACACATTTTAGCTAATGTTGAACCAAATATTGAAGCATTTAAAAATGGTGTTCAAGATAAATTAAAAGATAGGGCTGATGCAAAACTTTCTAAAGGAGCAATCCTTTATGGTGGCCTTTTAAATTACGGGCAGTATGGAGATGATTCTCCAATGAAAAATATAATGAGCGAAGAAGAATTAAAAGCCCTTGACCCTAACAACTTAGTGTCTATAATTAAACAATTAACTTCTTATGAACATTATATTTATTACTACGGTAGAAAAGATTTAAAAGAAGTAAAAATGTTACTTAATAAAAATCATAAAGCATATAAAACATATAAACCATTAATTGCCGCAAAGAAATTTCCTGAATTAACAATGGAAAGCAATAAAGTTTATTTTGTGAATTATGACATGGTGCAATCGGAAGTAATGATGCTTTCTAATGCTGGTCCTTACAATAAAGATTTAGCTGCGACTACTAATGTGTTTAATGAATATTTTGGATCTGGATTATCTTCAATAATTTTCCAAGAAATTAGAGAATCAAAAGCATTAGCATATTCAGCTTATGCTGTTTTTACTACACCAAGAAAAGCGAATAGATCTCATTATGTTAGAGCTTATGTTGGAACTCAGGTTGATAAACTAAACGATGCAAAAGTTGCCATAATGGAATTAATGAATAATATGCCAGAGGTTGAAGACCAGTTTCAAGATTCTAAAATGGCTGCATTAAAGAAAATTGAAACTTCAAGAACAAAAAGATCGAGTTTGTTCTGGCGCTATTTATCTGCTAAAGAAATGGGCAGAGATTATGATTTAAATAAAGAAGTCTACCCTCAAATTAAAGAACTGGAATTAAAAGATTTAAAAACATTCTTCAATAGTAACATTAAAGGAAAGTACTATACTTACCTTGTTATTGGAAATAAAGAATTAATTGACATGGATGTTTTAAAAGAGATGGGCGAGTTTAAAGAATTAACTTTAGAAGAAATATTTGGGTATTAAACTTTAGATTCGAGAGAATAGAAACAAGATCTTTTTTATCAAAAAAAATAAGCCCGAAATAGAACACCAAAAATCTATCTTCGGGCTTTTAGCTTCTTGCAAAGTTTATTTTGCTTTAAGTTGTTTATTTCCGATTAAATACTAAATTTGCACCCCGATATTTTTATCGGGATTAACTATTTATTAATTAAATTCTTAAAGAATGCCTACAAAGATTAGATTACAAAGACACGGTAAAAAGCGTTACGCTTATTATCACGTAGTTGTAGCGGACGCTCGTGCCCCACGTGATGGGAAGTTTATTGAAAAACTAGGTGTATACAACCCAAACGACAACCCAGCAACAATTAACATTGATTTCGACAGATGCCTACATTGGGTAAAAGAAGGTGCACAACCTACTGATACTTGTCGAGCTTTACTTTCTTATAGAGGAGTAATGCATAAAGACCACCTTGATAGAGGGGTTTTAAAAGGTGCATTAACTCAAGAACAAGCTGATAAAAAGTTTGAAGCTTGGTTAAAAGAGAAAGAATCAAAAGTTGATGGTAAAAAAGATAGTTTGGCTAAAGCTGCTGCTGAGGCAGAAAAAACTAGATTAGCTGCTGAAACAGAAGCTAAAAATAAAAAGGCTGCTGAAATATTAACCAAAACATCTGAATTGGCTGCTGCTGCCGCTGCTGAAGAAAAAGCTGCTGAAACTGAAGCTGCTGGAGAAGACGTGTCTGACGACAGTCAAGAAACTCCTGCTGCTGAAGGTGATGCTACTGAAGCTCCTGCTGAGGAAGAAAAAGCTACTGAACCAGTTGCTGAAGCTAAAGAAGAAGCTCCTGCTGAGGAAGAAAAAGCTGCTGAACCAGTTGCTGAAGAAGCTCCTGCTGAGGAAGAAAAAGCTACTGAACCAGTTGCTGAAGCTAAAGAAGAAGCTCCTGCTGAGGAAGAAGAAGCTGCTGAACCTGT
>JAESUI010000106.1 GCA_016763135.1 Flavobacteriales bacterium | reverse complement strand
TTGTTTTTTTATTTCATCGTGAGCAATTTTAATTCCTTCTAGCATTGTAGCTTCAGAAATTTCAGACATTTCACCTTCTACCATCATAATGTTTTCTGCAGTTGCAGCAACTATTAAGTCGATATCAGATTGTTCCATTTGCTCTGGAGTAGGATTCATAATCCAGCTTCCATCAATTTGTGCAACTCTTACTTCAGATGTTGGTCCATTAAATGGTATATCAGATACAGCAATTGCAGCAGAAGCAGCAAAACAAGCTAAAGCATCAGCTTTAACTTCAGGATCATGAGAAATTAATTGTAATTCTACTAGTGTGTTAGCGTGATAGTCAGCTGGAAAAAGCGGTCTTAATGCTCTATCTATTAAGCGACATACTAATATTTCGTTATCATTTGGTCTTGCTTCTCTTTTTAAGAATCCTCCAGGAATTTTACCTGCAGCAGCAAATTTTTCTTTGTAATTTACTGTTAAAGGTAAAAAATCCATATCCTCACCAGCATCTTTATCAGATACAACAGTTGCTAAAATCATGGTTTTACCCATAGTTAATACCACAGCTCCATCAGCTTGTTTCGCTAATTTTCCTGTTTCTAATTCGATGGTCCTTCCATCACCTAACGTGTAGGATTTTTTAATTCCAATTTTTGACATATTTTTTGTTTGTGTGTTCACTCGAACACGATTTATATTGGTGCACCATGCACCTTTTTTATTATTTACTATTTTAATAAAAAAGGGGAGTGGCAATTACTTGCGTGCTCCCCTTAATTTCATGATGTAAGTAATGTTGATTTTCAACGCTTACTTTCTAATTCCTAATTCTTTTATCAACTCTCTATATTTCACAACGTCTTTGTTCATATAGTAAGTTAATAAACTTTTTCTTTTACCAACCAAATCTAACAACGCTTTTTGAGTTCCGTAATCTTTACGGTTATTCTTTAAGTGTCCTGTTAAATGATTGATTCTGTAGGTGAATAATGCAATTTGTCCTTCTGTAGAGCCAGTGTTTTTTGCATCACCGCCAAATTTTTTAAAAATTTCTTCTTTCTTTTCTGTAGTTAAATACATGCTAAAATTAATTTTAATGTTTGTTATGTATAATATTAATTCCGATAATTATCGGGGTGCAAATTTATGCAAAAAATTGATATGACAACCTAATTATTAAATAATTTGATAGATAATGAGATTTTCTCTTTTAATTCATTTCTCGAAACAATGAAATCTAAAAAACCATGTTCCTTAACAAATTCAGAAGTTTGAAAACCAGCCGGTAAATCTTTACCAATTGTTTCTTTTACAACTCTTGGTCCTGCGAAAGCAATTAAAGCTCCTGGCTCTGCAATATTGATATCGCCTAACATTGCATAAGAAGCTGTTACACCTCCCGTTGTTGGGTCTGTTAATAAAGAGATGTATGGAACCCTTTCTTTTGCAAGTAAAGATAGTTTTGCAGCTGTTTTAGCCATTTGCATTAATGAAAATGCTGCTTCCATCATTCTTGCTCCTCCTGATTTTGAAATCATTATAAAGGGAACTTTATGTTTTATTGAATAGTCAATTGCTCTTGCAATCTTTTCACCGACTACAGATCCCATAGAACCACCTATAAAGCTAAAGTCCATACATGCAATAATAACATCTTGCTTATCAATTTTTCCTGTAGCAGTTCTAACAGCATCTTTTAAATCACTTTTTTTCTGTGTAGCAATAATTCTGTCAGCATATTTTTTAGTGTCTTCAAATTCTAAAGGATCACTAGAAGTTATATTTGGATTCAACTCTTTGTATTTATTTCCGTCAAAAAGAATTTTAAAGTATGTTTTTGAATCTATCCTTCCATGATAAGAGCATTCATTGCATACACATAGGTTCTCTACATACTCTTCATTAGAAACAACATTTTTACACTCAGGACATTTGTACCAAAGCCCTTCAGGTGTTTCTTTCTTTTCTTTAGTAGGAGTGACAACCCCTTGTTTTCTTCTCTTAAACCAACCCATAATCTAATTTGATTAACTTAATGTATCAATATTGTTCAAATCTTCAAAAGCTTGTTTCAGTCTTGCTTTAAAAGTTAATTCACCCTCACGTAACCACTTTCTAGGGTCATAATATTTTTTGTTTGGTATTTCATCTCCATCCGGATTACCAATCTGATTATGTAAATAATCACTTTTTGCTAAGATGTAATCTCTTACTCCAGCAGTAAATGCAAACTGCATGTCAGTATCTATATTCATCTTAATCACACCATAACCAATAGCTTCTCTAATTTCATCTACTGTAGAACCAGAGCCTCCATGAAAAACAAAATCAACAGGATTAGCTCCTGTATTGTATTTTTCTTGAATATATTCTTGAGAATTTTTAAGAATTACTGGAGTTAGCTTTACATTACCCGGTTTATAAACTCCATGAACATTTCCAAAAGATGCAGCAATTGTAAATCGATTACTTACCTTAGATAACTCTTCGTAAGCATAAGCAACCTCTTCAGGTTGAGTGTATAATAGATTGTTGTCAATGTCTGTATTGTCAACACCATCTTCTTCACCACCAGTAATACCTAACTCTATTTCTAAAGTCATATCGATTTTACTCATTCGCTCAAGATATTCTTTACATATCCTAATATTTTCTTCAATCGGTTCCTCAGATAAATCTATCATATGAGAACTATAAAGAGGCTTTCCAGTTTGTTTAAAATGTTCTTCACCAGCATCTAATAAACCATCAATCCATGGCAATAATTTTTTAGAACAATGATCTGTATGTAATATAACAGGAATACCATATGCTTCAGCTAAAAGATGAACGTGTTTAGCGCCAGCGATAGATCCTAAAATAGCTGATTGTTCATTGTCATTACTTAATCCTTTTCCAGCATTAAATTGACCGCCACCATTAGAAAACTGAATAATGACAGGGGCATTTAAATCTTTTGCTGTTTCCATTACAGCATTTACTGAATTATTTCCTACAACATTTACTGCTGGTAAGGCAAAGTTTTTTTCTTTGGCTAATTGAAATACTCTTTGTATATCATCTCCAGTTACTACACCTGGCTTTATTGTTCCGCTCATTCTAATCGATTTTGGAGGTCAAAGTTAGTATAAAATTAAAAGTTGGGATGATTATACCGTAAAAAAATATTTTTTTAGAAAGGATATCCAATTCCAAGGTTAAGTGTTGGTTTTCTCCAAATTAAATCAAATTCTTCAGGTTTATCACTAGATGGATCTTTGATTTTTACTGCTAGATCAAACCTAATTAAGAAAAAATTAAAATCTAAACGAAGTCCGACACCGATACCAATTGCGATATCTTTCCAAAATTTATCAGCTTTTATTTCGGCATTCGGTCTGTTTTCATCTTCAGAAAGTATCCAGATATTCCCTGCATCCATGAATGCTGCACCTTCAAAAAGCTTAGTAATATCAAAGCGATATTCAAGATTTCCTTCTATTTTTAATTCACCAATTTGATTTAGTGAGTTTTGGGTTAAACTATCATGCAGTGATCCAGGGCCTAAAGATCTTGCTTGCCATGCTCTAATACTATTAGCCCCTCCACCATAATAACCTTTTTCAAAAGGGAGTACATCTAAATTTCCATAAGGTTTTCCTAATCCAATATTTATTCTTTTAACAAATGAAGTGGATTTCGTTTGACCATATAATCTTAAATCTAAATCTACTTTAACAAATTGAGCATATCTTATACTATATATGTTATAACTTTTAGTGTCAGGATTGTCATAAGGCTTATTTGTAAGGCTATTAAACCCAGATTGGATATTCCCTGCAAATTCAATATTAGACTTAAAGTAGGTAAAATTAGTAACCTTATTAACTCTCTGGTTATTGTATATAAAACTGTAGCTAGTAGAGTTAATAAAGTGATCTTGATAACTGTTTAGTATAAATGGATTATCTTCATTGTTAAGCTTTTCCTGGAAATCAGCGGTTGGTTTTAAATTAATAACACTAATATTGGCAAGGTTTATAAAATGTTTTTTAAATCGCGACTCTTTCCAAAAATAACCAAAAGTAGCTTGGGTTAAGTTCCTTATGTATTCTGGTCTTGTCTGAAAATTGAATAAAAAATTTAAGTTTGTTTTTGGATTTGAACGTTTTGAGAATTTATCTAAACGAATAGGGAGTAGAAATCTAGGGAATTCCAAATTGACTTCAGGACCAAATTCGAATGTATTGAACACACCTAAATAAGAATTTTCAGCTCCTTGGTCATCATTTATTAATTGTTGAATTTCCAACCCTCCGCTTAGTTTTAAAGTTAAACGTTCACCACCTCTAAATAAGTTTTTATTTTGATAAATCAGGTTCCCTTCTACACCTAAGTTACCTCCATTATTGGTGCCAATACTTTCTATAGAAAAAGATTTCTTTAAAGAAGGCGTTAAAAAGATGTTAGTATTTAGTTGATTGTTTCCTATGTCTTCATAAGAGATGTTAACGTTTTTAAAAAGACTTAACTCAGATAAATGCCTGTATGTATTTTGTTGGTCTTGAAGCAAATAAAGGCCTCCTTTGTTAATACTTATAGCGTGGTTAAGCATTCGTGGTCTATATTTAAGTTTATCATCATGATGAACCATAATATTCTTAAATGTAAGTGTGTCAAAGCTATTTAGGTCTTTATCCTTATAACTTTTACTTAGATAAACATTGATGTCATTTATATAGTATTTACTATGCTTTTTTTCTATTATAGTGTCGTTTAGCTCATCTTTAATTTTTTGATTGTTAATGTGTAAATAAATTTCAACCTCTTTATTACCTATCGTGCTATCAACTTTATATTTAATAAAATCTTTATTGAAATAGTAGTAGCCTTGGTTTTTCATTTCCATTTTAATCTTTTCTCGTTGATTATCTAATACATCAACATCAAATGTAGTTCCTGGTTTAAGATCAAATAAGGTTTTTCTTAAAATAAAAAAAGCCTTCTTTTTCACATCTTCATCAGCAAAAACATACTCTATACTTTTAATTGTATATGGTGAACCGGCTACTATCTTATATTCAACCTTTATTTTATTTTTGGTTGTTTTTGTAGAGTAGGTTACCTTACTGTCAAAATAGCCGCGTTTATCAGCATATAATTTAAGTTGCTTTACTGTCCTGTCAGTTAGTAATGAATCGTAAATAACCGGAGCTTCTCCGACATTAGTCCTGAACCCACTATTTTTCCATGGCCAATGATTATAAACACCCAGATGAAATCTCAAAACACCTAATATTTTTCTATTTGGTTTTTGTTTAATAATAGTTTCGAGATTATCCTTGTCAATTTTCCGAGTATCAATCTTTAACTTATTTTTTTGAAGAAGCAATTCGTTGGGTTTAACATTTTTTGTTGGGTTGCAACTAGATAGTATAAAAAACAAAATCCCAAATAAGAATACGAGACGATTTAACGGTTTAGTTATAATGGGTTTATTATGCAACTTTCTATTTTACTATCTTAATGATTTGCTTATGTTTGCAATTAATTATTTCAACGCAAAATAACAATTATTAATATTACGAAAATGAGAACAGGACTTAGATTATTAACTATTTCATTGTTATTAATTATTACTA
>JAESUI010000105.1 GCA_016763135.1 Flavobacteriales bacterium | reverse complement strand
TTTTTTCTATCTTCAATTTCTTCAAAGAACACTATAAATATATAGAGAACTATAACTTATTTCATTTTATTTCTCAAACATTTTCAAGGACATTTCCTTGTTTGTGGACGGCAAAAGTACAACTAAATTTTAAACCACCAAATAAAAATTAATTTATTTTTAATTTATTTTTTAAAACTCTTTTCTGAGCATTTAAAAAGTCAATATGTGGAGCTAAAATTTGAAACCGTTGTTTCTTAAGCGGCTGCAAATGTAGCCCTATTTTAAAAACACACAAGTTCTTTTGAAATATTTATTTCAAATAATTACTATCTTACTGATTTACAACTAGATTAATTTTTCTAAGGTGTAGCATTTGATACGGGAAGTATTTTTCCATTCACATAAATAGGATGCTGAAGACTGAACTGAACAATATATTTTGCGATCTCTTCTGATGAAACTTGTGCCTTATAACCTGGAAAAGCCTTGTTTAGCATTTCTGTTTGTACCGAACCTAGTGCTAAACAATTAATTTTAATGTTTTTTTCTTTGTATTCTTCTGCCAAACATTCTGTTAAATTAGCTAATGCAGATTTAGATGAACTATAAATAGATAGCCCGGGGAACTTAACAGAACCTTGATACCCTCCCATGCTTCCTATATTTACAATATGACATTGCCGATTATCATCTAAAGATGGTATTATGTTTTGCAATATAGTTATTGGTGCATAAACATTTGTTTGGTAAATCTGTCTAATCTCTTCTTGTGAAGTTTCTGTAAATGGCTTATTTACTAGATAGCCTGCATTATTAATTACAATATCTATATGGAAGTTGTGATTTGATAAAATACTTTTCAACTCATCTTCAAAGGTAATCCCTAAAAAATCGATACTATATATGTGTATATTATTATTGCACTCATTATTACATATGATTTGTAAATTCTGAAGTAATTCCATATCCCTAGAAAGAGCAATAATATTATTGCCTGCAGTACTTGAAAATTGTTTTACTATTTCAAAGCCTATCCCTTTACTTGCTCCTGTAACTAAAATATTCATTTACAACCGTCCTCCTTTACTATATGTTTTTTTGTAATATGGATTATCCAAACTTGAAATTATAACTCCCTTACTTGTACTTGCATGCACAAACCTGTTGTTTTTTAGATAAACTCCAACGTGTGAATTTTTCTTCTTTTTAGAAATATTAAAAAAAACTAAATCTCCTTCTTTAAGTTTACCCCTGCTTTTCTTATTTATATCTTTTGAAAGATCAGATGTTGTTCTTTTGATATTTTTATTATAAACCTCCTTATACAACACATTACAAAACCCAGAACAATCTACCCCTACCTTAGACATTCCTCCATATTTGTACTTTGTACCATACCAATTATCTATAAAAGAATACAATTTAATATTACTGATTTCAGATTTTGGTGTTTGCAAAAGATTTGCATACTTTTTTATTATGTAACTATTTTTTTTAGACTTCACCACTTTCTTATTTCCTCCACAAGAAATAAGAATTATCGTTACCAATATTGCTGAACATATTTTCTTCACAAGTTCAAATTTACTTTCGATGTATAAAAAAAGGTCTAGCTAATGCTAGACCTTTTCAACATCTATATATTAATAAGACTAAGTTACATCATAATCAACAACCAACTTTTCTGAGGCAGGATGAGACTGGCAGGTCAAAATAAACCCTTCTTCTACTTCTGCATCGGACAAAGAATAATTTAATTCCATTATTGCTTTACCCTCAATTACTTGGGCTTTACATGTACAACAAACTGCTCCTTTACATGAAAACGGAACATCTGCTCCTTCGCTCATTGCAGCATCTAAAATAAAATCGCCATCACTTTTTAATCCAAATTCAAATTCATCTCCGTCCATAATAACTGTTACTTGGCTTTCTCCAGAAAAACCAGAATCTACTTTGTTTACAGCCTCTTCTTTTTGAGATGGAGTTGTAAATAATTCGAAATGAATTTTATTTTCATTTACACCTAATTCTTTTAACGAATCAGACACACCATGAATCATTTCTTCTGGACCACACATATAAAACCCATCCGACTTTAACAATTCTAAATTTTCTTTTACTAAACCATTACATTTCTCTTTAGTAATTCTTCCTTCATAAATCTTATTCTCACCATTTTCTCTGCTATATA
Organism: Flavobacteriales bacterium; assembly: GCA_016763135.1. Classification (GTDB taxonomy): domain Bacteria; phylum Bacteroidota; class Bacteroidia; order Flavobacteriales_E; family Vicingaceae. The sequence continues at coordinate 878 of JAESUI010000105.1, read as the reverse complement.
TATAGTGCAATTTAAAATTGTCTGAATATTCATTACTTAGACTATCTAACTCCTTTTTAAAAATGGTGTCATTTGAAGTTTTATTCCCATAAAATAAGGTAAAAGTTCCTCCTTGTTTTAAAGTCGATTTAATCATCGAGAGAACTGGAGTTATTCCACTTCCGGCAGCAAAAGCTACTATATTTGAAGTCAAGTCATTAATGACAAAATTGCCTGAAGGCTTCATCACTTCTATTTTATCACCAACACTTAGGTTTTCATTTAGGAATGTAGACATTTTACCATTTTCTACTTTTTTAACGCCAATCCTAAACTCATTTTCGGAAGGAGAACTACATAGAGAATATGCTCTTCTAACATCTTCATCATTAACAGTTGCTTTAATAGTAATATATTGTCCTGATTGATAAGCGTATTCTGCTTTCAAATCTTCAGGGATTTCAAACGCAATAGAAACTGTATCCTTTGTTTCTTGTTTTATTTCTTGAACTTTTAATTTGCTAAACATAATTTGTTTTTCGTTTTATGAATGCAAAAGTATCATTTCTGAATTAATTTTATTCGCAACATTTTTTAATCAGTTCAAAAAATAATTAACAACTGATAAAAATCATTACGTATTAAGGTTGAAATTGATTAAACTTGTACCTATTAAATTTCATTTATGGAAGACGAAAAGAAATTAAAAGAATTTCAAGCGAGAATTGATGCTGAAATTAAAATAGAACCAAAAGATTGGATGCCGGAGGATTACAGAAAACATCTGCAAAGGCAAATTTCTCAACATGCACATTCTGAAATTATTGGAATGCAGCCCGAAGGAAATTGGTTATTAAGAGCTCCAAGTTTAAGGGCAAAAGTCGTTTTATTGGCAAAAA
>JAESUI010000104.1 GCA_016763135.1 Flavobacteriales bacterium | reverse complement strand
CGGAACAGGTAATACTAAAACATCTTTATTAATTGAAGTGATAACTATATCAATATATTTAGTTGCTACATATACATTGCAATTGAGTTAAAAGCATCTTTACCAATAGTATGGTGTTCTGAATTTATTTATTTTGGCTTACTCGGGTTATTATCTTTTGCTTACCTAAAATGGGGTAATTGGAAAAAAGTAGAGATTTAAATCCGATTGACTTTCTCCTCAAAAAACTGTATTTTCGTTTAACAACAGTTTTATATCATATTAAAACATGACATAGAATGACGTTATAAACAATAAAGACTAATAATGTCAACATTTCATCCAGCCAGAATTTTTTTTCTTTTAGCTCGTGAGGCTAATAAGGCAATAATTTTCAGAAGAGGTCCGACCAAATGGACCCAAATGATTGTTTGGGATTTAGATGAAAACACTTTGGAATTTGGACAATGGACAAAGATTAAACTCAGTCCAAGACGTTGTGACTTATCACCTAATGGAGAATATCTGATTTACTATGATGACCAGTTTGAAGGTATTAGCACTACAGCAATTAGTAAGCCCCCTTACTGGGAGACATTATGTAAATGGAAGCATAAGTATTCTGGTCCTAATTTGGGTTATGGTGGTGGCTTATTCAAAAGTGACACAGAACTGTATCTAAACTTTAGTACCGAGGGGTTGTTCACAAGTAGAGTTGGACTACATTACAATATAAATAATGATAAATATTTTGAAGGTAATCTAGCTTCTTTTTTAAAAATTGAAGGTTTTTCAAATAAAAGAAGTGAATATAATTTTTGGAAAGGTCATATTAACCCTTTACTAGAAATTAGAATGAAAAGAGATGGTTGGAAGGAAATTGAAGACAAAGAGTTCATTGAAAAAGAAACTTCAAATATGGTACTCAGGAAACCTTCAAAAACTTGGAATAATATTAGTCCTAACAGTAAAGACCCTATGGAGCCAAAGTTATTTGAAAAGGAAATTACAACGAGTTCATTTTTATGGATGATTACATATTATCATTCAGATTTAGGTAAAATGCTGACTACTTTTTACATTAAAAGAAGAAATATAAAGACAAAGTTAGAAGGGATTGCCTGGGCGGACATTGATTATAATGGAAGAATTATAGGGACTAAAGAAGGAAAACTTTATGGATCAAAACGATTAAAAGATGGTTCTGTTCAATTATCCAATCTAGAAATGTTGCACGATTTAAATTCTCAAAAGCCTACTAAAATTTCAGTTCCGAAAGGGATGAAGAATTGGTGAAATAATAAAAAAGTTTATAACACTATGTAAAAAGCATTAAAACGACTTTTTACACTAAACGTTAAACGAAGTCAAAATACGTATTTCGTAGCTTCTCAAAATACATTTTCAATTTCGCTGTACGCTCAAGCTCAAATCTATTTTTCAAGACAAATTATTTGGCTTTGTCAAACAAACTTATCAACTACCCATAAATAACTTGTCGTAAATTATTAAATCTGGGCTATGTCAGATTCTAAAATATATTATGCCATAGGCGAAGTTGCTAAAATGTTTGAGGTTAATACTTCATTAATACGCTTTTGGGAAAAAGAGTTTGATATAATCAAGCCTAAAAAAAATAAAAAGGGTAATCGCCTTTTCACTAAAAAAGATGTAGACAACTTTCACGTTATATTCCACTTAGTAAAAGAAAGAGGCTACACATTAGAAGGTGCCAAAAAGAAGTTAAAAGACAATAAAGATGGTACCATAAAAAATGCAGAGATCGTTAAATCTCTGCAAAAAATAAAGTCTTTTTTAGTTGATTTGAAAGAAGAGCTTTAAAGCTTAATAATTTTTTGAGTTTTAATTAACGCTCCATTTCCATAAACGTTTATTAAATAAACCCCTTGTTTATAGTTATTAGTAAACCTAACAATAGATGTGTTATTAAACTCTTTGTTATCAATCATTTTTCCTGTAATGTCATAAACTTCAATTTTAACTAACTCAATAGACTTAGGTAAACTGATGTTTAATTCATCTTTAAATGGTGCAGGATAAATAGATAACTCTTTTTCTTCTATTACTTCAGCAATTGTAGTTCCTGTAGTTAATGAATCTGCAACTAAAAATTTATCAAATCCACCTTCAGAAAGATGCCCTGATCCAATATCCATTGCTCTTACTATTAACTGCATTGTACTTGTTGGAGTCATAACACTTGAAACTTGTACACCTTTTGATGCCCAGGCACTTAAATCAGGATCATTTATATCTGCAAAATCAATAATAGCTCCTACTGAGCCATTAGTTAATGTTACGACTAAAGAATCATTAGGATTTCCATTTCCTCCACCATTATAGAACCATCTATCAAAATGTATGTATGGATCTCCATAAGTTGTTAAATCAAACATAGGTGACGTAAGTACTGTTTCTCCACCATCAATATCATCACTAGCAGCGCTTCCTCCACCATTTCCAGTTACATAAGCTTCATCACTACAATCTGTTTGTGAATCAATTCCTGGGTTAGAAGGATTACCCCCTGAAGTAGTTCCGTTAGGTATTCCTTTTTCCCAATCACCAGTATTCGGATTCCCTGAAACTGTCCAACCTAAATCAAACGTAAAATCATCATAATAACCATCTACTAATTGGTAAACATGTGTATTCCCTGCTGCTGAAAGATTTTCGTTACCTAAACATAATTGGTTATAAGCCCATTTCCCTATATATACTTTATAAAACCCTTCTATAAAATTCGGAACTGTAAAGTTCCCTCCTGCATCAGTTTGTACTGTTGTTGTATAAATTGGACTCCAAATTTTAACATTTGCATTAGGAATAGGATTGGCAGAAGATGCTTCTATTACCTGACCTTGTAATGTAAATGAAACTAAAGCCTTCAACTCAACATTTAAAGTTGTTGTGTTTCCAGATGTTAATACCACCCCATTAAACGTTTTAGTCTCATATCCAAACTTTGAATAGGTAACACTATAAGTTCCAGCTGTTGCCAATCCTGTTTGATAATCTCCCAATATATTTGTGTTAGTCGATGTAGTTGTAGCAACAATATCTACTTGTACTGCATCTAAAGAAGACGTTGTAACTGAATCTATCACATTACCATCTAAATATGAAGCAGGAGTATATGTTGGACCTAAAACATATAACCCGTTCTCTATATCAGTAGCTATAATCAATCCTGATGGCAACCATGGATAAACACCCCAACATCCATTAAACCCACCACCTGAAAACGCAGGAGATGTATCATAATTACCAACCTCAACCATATTTGATGGATTGGATACATCATGAATCGTAATACCATCTCTGTAATAAGAGGTAACTATATAATTACCTATCACAAATGTATTATGAACAATTACATTTTGCCCTGGGCTTGATTGAATTCTATCTAATTCACTAATATTTGACAGGTTACTTACATCATAAGCACCAATAAATGCATTACTAACCTCATCAGTAGTAAATAATGTATGTCCATCATCAGATATCCAGCAATTATGAGTAAACGTATTTGGTGTATTTTGTGTTTGCATAGTAATAGGAGCAGACTTATTACTTACATCAACTGCTACAAAAAATCCATCATTAATTGCACCTCCCCATAACGTATCACCTCTTACCATAGCATCATGCAAATAGTAATCATTATATCTTCCTAATTCCACTGGAGCCTGTGGGTTTGCAGTCAAATCCAACATTATAGCTCCTCCGTTACCATTATCCGCACCTATCACATATGCTACTCCATTTTCATCAATGTATAAATCATGAGCCGAAGAAAACTGATATGTTGAACCAGTATAATTATAAACATCCCCAGCAGTAATTGCTCCTGGTAAATTTGACATATCTATAATTTTCATTCCTCCTGAACTTTCATTTGTTATGTAAGCATGATCACCCCATACTTTTAAATCTCGCCAAATAGTAGTTGGCCCTGAGGTAAAAAACACTTCTACAGGAGAAGAAGGATTTGAAATATCAACAATCGATGTCCCGTTTTCTGTTCCAACTAAAGCATACTCGTTCCCCGCGCCATCTACATAGCCCCAAACATCGTTTAAATTACCATGACCAGGAAAAGTAAGTTGGCCAATTAAGTTTACATTAAGTTGTGCATTTACAGCAAAAACTTGTGAAATTATTACTGCAATAAGTAGTATTCGTTTTAACATTTTCTAAGGATTTTAAATTGATATGCTGCAATTTACAATTTATATTCCACTTTTTATTCTAAATTATACCAAAGGGAGGGAATCCTAAATGAACGGTAATTATTAAAGACTAAAGATTATTTCTTGTCTTTTTCTTGGTTAAAAGCAGTTGGTAAAATTTTTATTCCTTTTTTTTGAGCAATCTTAATCATAAAAGGCAAGAGTAAACTTGCTCCAGGAATTAACGCAAAAGGCAATCCTATTCCTAAAACTTTTAATAAATCATAAACTTGAGTACGAAGTTCTTTTTCTTCTTCTTTTGTAACATTTCCTTCTTTAATATACTTTACAAAAATTTTAGAAGCCATTTTTGTTTCAGTAGCTTCAGTTTTTATATTTATAATTAATTCTTGAAATGCTTTACTAGCTCTTTCTTTGTGGATGGTGATTTTTTCAGAGAATTCTGTTTTGCCTTCTTTTTCTAAAATAGAAACATCTATTTCTATACTGTCCTTCCTATCAGACATTTAATATATCCTCTTTATAGAATAATCGTCAAACCTTAATAAATAAGAATTGGTATTCTCAAAACCACTTTCTATGCCAGTTTTAAAGAAGTTTAAATTGATAGACATTCCATTATTCTTTTCTAATGATAAAGGAGAAAATAATGTTCCTTGATTAATTAAATTGTACCCAAAATAATAAGCCATATCAAATCCTAAAAAAGTATTTTTAGAGGGATAAGTTTCTGTTATTTTTACATAATTATCAATAAAATTAGCTATTAACGAATCTTGACAATCAATAAACCTTGTTGAACAATAATGGACATTTAGTTTTTGAAAATACTCTAAATCTATATTATCATATTTCATCCATTCTTCCAAACCTATTATTGTTACTTGACAATCCTTATAACTCTTTTTATTTAATGTTGTAGTTAAATAATTAAGCAAATTGGTAACAAAGGTCTGATTAGATGTAGGGACAAATATTACATTGTTTTTATTGAGTTTAAGATGGCTAACTACATCAGCAATATTGGTATTTATTTTAATTGTTTTTATTGAAGAATAAATGATGGTGTCTTCTGAGCTTAATATTTGATTATTATAAGTTTTAACATACAAGTCAACCAATGATTTTTCTTTAGACTTTTCATATTCAATTGCCAATAAGTTTTCTGTTTTAAAACTATCAACTACTAATG
>JAESUI010000103.1 GCA_016763135.1 Flavobacteriales bacterium | reverse complement strand
TTTTATGGAGGTCATGGTATTGTTGGAGGTCAAATTCCTTTAGGAGCAGGAATGGCGTTTGGAGATAAGTATCATGAGACGGGAGCCGTGACTTTATGTTGTTTTGGTGATGGTGCTGCTCGTCAAGGATCTTTACATGAGACATTTAATTTAGCAATGCTTTGGAAGCTTCCAGTAGTATTTATTTGTGAAAATAATGGTTATGCTATGGGGACTTCGGTTGAGCGTACTGCTAACCATACAGATATATGGAAACTGGGTAGAGGTTATGAAATGCCTTCTGGTCCAGTTGATGGAATGAATCCTATAAAAGTAGCAGAAGCAGTGCATGAAGCTTTAGAAAGAGCTCGTCGTGGTGATGGACCTTCATTTTTAGAGATGAAAACTTACCGTTATAGAGGGCACTCAATGAGTGATGCTCAGCACTATAGAACTAAAGATGAAGTTGAAGAGTATAAAAAAATTGACCCGATTACACAGGTTAAAGAGATTATTCTAGAAAATAAATACTTGACTGAAGATGATATTACTGAAATTGGAAATCGCGTAAAGGAAATGGTAAAAGAATGCGAAAAATTTGCTGATGAATCGCCATACCCAGAAAAAAGTGTGATGTATGATGTTGTTTATGAGCAAGAAGATTATCCATTTATACAACATAAATTATAAGCTATGGCAGAGATTATAAATATGCCGCGTTTGAGCGATACAATGGAAGAAGGTACTGTTGCTACTTGGTTAAAAAAAGTTGGTGATAAAATAGAAGAAGGTGATATTCTTGCAGAGATTGAAACAGATAAAGCAACAATGGAGTTTGAGTCTTTTCATGAAGGCACGTTGTTACATATTGGAGTGCAAGAAGGAGAGACAACTAAGGTTGATGAACTTTTGGCTATTATTGGTGATGCAGACGAAGATGTAACGGCCATATTGAGTGCAGCAAAGGCTGTTTCAAAGAATTCCGATAATGACTCAGCTAGCGCAGTAGAAAAGGCTGGAAATGAAAACACTAGCGAGCCAGTTGAAGTGGATTCACTGAGAAAAGACGAAGTGCCAGAAGGTGTTATAATGGTTACAATGCCACGTTTAAGTGATACTATGGAAGAAGGCACTGTGGCAACATGGTTAAAAAAAGTTGGAGATAAAATTGAAGAAGGTGATATACTTGCCGAGATTGAAACCGACAAGGCTACAATGGAGTTTGAGTCTTTCAATGAAGGAACTTTATTATATATAGGTTTAGATGAAGGTGAATCAGCCAAAGTTGATGCGCTATTGGCAATTATTGGTCCAGCAGGAACAAGTACATCAGCATTGGTGAGTGATTTTGCAGTTGCATCTTCTGATGATAAAACAGAATCAAAGGCAGAAGCTCCTAAAAAGGAAAAAGTTGTCATTTCGACAGAGAGAAGCGATGAGAAATCTCATAATCAAGCTTCTATTGAATCAGCAAATGGCAGACTATTTGTATCTCCTCTAGCTAAAAAAATGGCAGATGAGAAAGGGATTAATTTATCTCAAGTGCAAGGTTCAGGAGAAAATGGCCGCATTGTAAAACGTGATGTTGAGAACTTTGTTCCAGCTGCGGCGGTAACAAACTCATCAGCTCCAGTAGCTAAGTTTGTACCTTCTGGTCAAGAAAATTTTGATGAGGTTAAGCATTCACAAATGCGTAAAGTGATTGCGAAACGTTTAGGTGAATCTAAATTTACAGCACCACATTATTATTTGGCTGTTGAGTTTAATATGGATAATGCTATTGCGTTTCGTCAACAATTCAACTCCATTCCAGATACAAAGATTTCATATAACGATATAATTGTTAAAGCCTGTGCTTTAGCATTACGTCAGCATCCGCAGGTCAATTCACAGTGGTTTGATGACAGAATGCGCTTGAATAACCATGTCCATATTGGTGTTGCTGTTGCTGTAGAAGATGGTTTGGTAGTTCCTGTAGTACGATTTGCCAATGAGCAAAGTTTACCACAAATTGGGGCAGCTGTAAGAGATTATGCAGGAAGAGCACGGAAAAAGAAATTAACGCCTCAAGAAATGGAAGGGAGTACCTTTACTATTTCTAATTTGGGCATGTTTGGTATAGAGAGTTTTACCTCTATTATTAATCAACCAAATTCGGCAATTCTTTCAGTTGGAAATATTATACAAAAACCAGTAGTTAAAGAAGGTCAAATTGTAGTGGGCAATACCATGAAATTAACATTAGCGTGTGACCACAGAACGGTTGATGGCGCTACAGGTTCAATGTTTTTGCAAACACTTAAAGGTTATATTGAAAACCCAGTGACAATGCTTGTCTAAAAATAATTACTGTTTTGTAGAAGGAGATAAAATTAAAAAAACCATCACAATTTGTGATGGTTTTTTTAATACATAAAGTGTTTCTTAATTTTACGTATAGGCGCTTGATTTTTAATTACTTAGCAGTTTCTGGGCTGATGATAGCCCCAACACTATTTACTGCATTTGCAGGAAATCCGCCTTTTTTTGCATGCTCACGAACCATTTCTTCATTAGGGGCTAGATATACACAGTACATTTTATCACCTGTAACATAGCTGTGTAGCCAATGAATATCAGAACCCATTTCTTTCAGTACACCACATGAGGTTTGTGAGGCACCTTTTAAGTCTTCAGCTGTCCATTCACCCAGTGCCGGGATTTCTCTTTCTATAACATACATGTTCATGTTCTTTGCTAAAGCTTCAGGCCTTACCATAGCTAATGCAGCATTTTCTGCTTCTAACTTTTCTACTTGTGATTGTAACTGTGCCACAATTGAGTCTTCATTGCTTTCTTTTTTGTCATCTGCACAGCTAGTAATTACTAGGGTCATAATGAAGAGAAATAAAATTTTTAAAGTTTTCATATTATGTTGGTTTTAGTGTGTAATTCATTGGACTTTCTAATAGGCGCTTCGCTTTTATGCGGTAGCAGAACGCCATGTTTATTGAATTAAAATACAGGTAGAAAACCAGAAGTAGGGATTATACTAAATAAGTATAAGTTCTATTTTAAGAGGGTTAAAGGTATGAAAATTAATCAACTAGCATGCTGTTGTGCATATTTGGAAGGGAGGATTTTGAATTTATCCTTAAAACATTTCGAAAAATAAGCAGCACTTTTAAAACCTGTTTGATGTGCTATTTCAGTAATATTTCCTTTTTGATAATGCATA
>JAESUI010000102.1 GCA_016763135.1 Flavobacteriales bacterium | reverse complement strand
GATTTTGTTGGAAACGTTTCAATGTTTCATACATAGATGTTAAACGAAGTTAACGTTTTTTAAGGAGAAAGTCAAGTAAGTAAAAGCTACTTTACATTAAAACTGAGTAGTTTTTTATCCTCAATAAAACATTCTATTCTATCGTTTATCTGAACTGGACTAACACCAGCTGGAGTTCCAGTATAAATAATGTCGCCAATTTTTAAAGTAAAAAATTTAGAGATATAGGCTACAATCTGATTGAAATTAAAGAGCATGTCTTTAGTATTTCCTTGTTGTTTAATCTCACCGTTTACCTGTAAGCTAAAGCCAAGATTATTAATGTCTTTAAATTGCTTAATACTTACAAAATTGCTAGTAGGAGCAGAGCCATCAAATGCTTTGGCTTTTTCCCATGGCAGCCCTTTTTCTTTGCATTCTTGTTGTATATCACGCGCAGTAAAATCTACTCCAACTCCAATCTCATTATAATATTTATGTGCAAATTTTTCTTCTATGTGCTTTCCTAGGCGGTTAATTTTAATTACAATTTCAACTTCGTGTTGTACATTTTTTGAGAAACTAGGGTAGACGAAAGGGTTTTTTTTAGGAAGTAATGCAGTGTCTGGTTTTAAAAAGAATACGGGTTCTTTTGGTATAGGATTATTTAATTCCTTTGCATGATCAATGTAATTCCTTCCTATGCAAATAATTTTCATTTATGAGTTGAATTTATTTTTCAGCATATTTAGCTTGTTCTCTGTAAGCTCATCGTTTGTCTTTTTAGGCTTGTTAAATGCAAGTTTTTGAGGTTTTAGTTTGTTTTGTTGTGGTTTTTGAAAAGGTTTCATTTTTTCCTTAATTGCCTTTAACACCTTTTTTGTATATAAAGGGAAATCACCATTCATCATCCAACTATAATAGCCAGGTTCTTTTTCTAGAACTTCAGTAACAGGTTTTCCTTTATGTTTTCCAAAATTAAAGACTTCAATATTTTCATCATTGTAAACGAACCTTCCCAATAAATCAACATTTTTATTCATCTGAGAAAACTCACTCAAAAATTCAGCATCATTTTTTAAGTCAGCGTATTTTTCTATTTGTGCTTCTAGAATTTCGTAAGTAGCAGTAGTATCTGCTTCAGCACTATGAGCGTTTGTTAAATCCTTATCACAATAAAACTTGTATGCTGCGACCAATGTACGTTGCTCCATTTTGTGAAAAATATTTTGTACATCAACCAATTTTCTATTGGCTACATTAAAATCAATTCCTACTCTTAAAAATTCTTCAGCTAATAAGGGAATATCAAATCTGTTTGAGTTGTAACCTGCCAAATCACAATCTTTAATAAACTCGTTAAACTCATTGGCAACTTCTTTAAAGGTTGCTTTATCTTTTACGTCTTCATCTTTAATTCCATGAATTGCTGATGCTTCTTTAGCAATTGGAATGGTGGGGTTTAACAATTTTGTTTTGATCTCTTTATCACCATTAGGCATTATTTTTACGATAGAGATTTCTACAATTCTATCAGTAGCAATATTTAAACCTGTAGTTTCTAAATCAAAAAAAGCAAGAGGTTTGGTTAGTTCTAAGTTCATGAAGAATTAAATATTTTATTTTGTAAGGGTAAACTCCTTAGACATAAAAGGAATAAAATCACTTTTACCTTTTATGACTAAATTTTCATTTAAAGGAGCATAACCTGGAGCATCTATCATTACGGTATAGCTTCCAGGTAGCAGCGTGATCAGTAATCCTCCATTTTTAGAACTTGGAGTATAATGTCTTTCTTCTTGTGTTCTGTCATTAGTAATGATAACAAAAGCATCATTAATAGCTTCTGTAGATCCCATTTCTATAATTTTAGATTTAATAATAGTCTCCCTTGAATCTATCTCGTTGAAAGTTACTTTGTAAATGTCTTGAAACCCTTTACTATCTCTTCTCCTAGTAGAGACATAGGCATGTCTCTTGTCTTCAGTAAATGAAATGCAAAGATTATCTCTTGTTGTGTTTAGCGGGTAGCCAAGGTTCTCGGCCTTACTCCATTTATTTGTTTCCGGATCCCAGGTAGATTTAAAATAATCATAGCCTCCCATACTGTTATGCCCTTTTGAAGAAAAATAGAGGGTTGTTCCATCATAAAATAGATTAGGAAAATCTTCATCATACTTTGTGTTAATATTTTCTCCTAAATTTTGAGGTAAAGCCCATTCTCCATTAGGTAATTTACGAGTCATGTATATATCTTTACCCCCTAATCCACCTTCTCTATGGCTGGCAAAAAACAATGTATTTCCATCAGCAGAAATTGTAGCAGCACTTTCAAATCCCTTTGAATTAACATTATCTCCCATTTTAATTTTTTTCTTGAATTTGAAATCTTTAATGCTGGCTTCGTAGATGTCTCCTTTATTTTTTATATCATCAAAATAGATATAGAGCTTATCAGCATTGTATGATAATCCTACTGCTTGATCATCATAAGTTGAATTAATCATAGAATTACCTTTTTTAGCCGCAGAAAACTCACCATTAACTACCTTGCTATAGTTAATTGCAGATGGGTAGTAACCATCAAATTCTCTTATTCCACTTTTTCTACGAGAAGTAAATACCATAAATGATTCATTAGGTGTTACAAAAGGGTAGTAATCTGGGTACTCTGAATTTATATTATCTCCTGCATTTTCAAATGTTACATCAATGGGTGATTGTAACATTTTTTTTGCATTTTTAACCATTTGCATTTCTCTGTCAACTTCATGGATTTTAGTTCCTTGTCCTTCAGCAATGTATTTATTAAAAGCATCAAGGGCTTCATCAAGTTTCAAGTTATAATGATAAGCCTTTCCAAGATAAAACTTTACATCAGGATCTGATTTTCGCTCATCTGCTTTTTCTAAATATTTTATAGCATCCGTTTTATCTCGTTCTGTAAATAATACGCATAATCCTGCTTTGTATGGATATTCAATATTCTTAGGGTCTTTATCCATTAATTTCACATACACTTTTAATGCATCTATGTAGTTCCCATATTTAAAATGTTCTTTAGCATCTTCTGGCACAGCTCTTTGAGCAATAGCAGAATGCATCAATAACATTGACAATATACCTAATATGTAAAGCTTAATAGTTTTCAAAAAATAAAATTTGGTTAGCTAAGGTGCAAAATCAATACCAAAATATAAATGTATTACTTTTTTGGGTATTTAAAAAGAAATGAAGCTACTGTATAATAGAAATTACTTAATAGTAATTTTAACATACTGGAATTTTTGATACTTTTCAGTATTATTAAAGTCACCAGTATATTTAGGTCCGCTTACTATAGAATTAATTTTGTTAATAACGATGTTATCTTCACTAATTCCTTTTTCTTTTAATGAATTAATAATTAACTGTTTTGCTTCTTCTCCCCTTAAAGAAGCTAAATTGATATTACTCTTATAGGTTTTTGTAGGTACTCTAGAAGCACTAG
>JAESUI010000101.1 GCA_016763135.1 Flavobacteriales bacterium | reverse complement strand
CGCCCAGTTGATAAGAAAGAGAATTACATTAAAAGGTGTGTTGGTTTGCCTGGTGATAAACTACAGATAGTTAATGCTAATCTAATGATAAATAATAAAGCTGCTTATTTTGATGAAGGAGTTCAGTTTAAATATAAAGTGACTACAGATGGAAGTGGATTACCACTAAGAGTATTACAAAAAAAGAAGATTACAACTGAATCAATATCTTCTGTAGGAGGAAAGGGTGATGAGTTTATTGTTACCATGACTAACCTTGCAGCAGAAGAAATAAAACAATTTTCTCAAGTAGTATCTGTGGAAAAAGAAATTCATCAAAATAGAATAGAAGAATCTATATTGTTGTCGATATTTCCAAATGATACAGCTTACAATTGGTCGGTTGATAATTTCGGACCTATTTTGATTCCTCAAAAAGGGGCTACAGTTAAGTTGACTATAAAAACGCTTCCTCTTTATCGTAGAATAATTAAAAATTATGAAGGGAATGAGTTACTTATTAAAGGAGATAAAATCCTTATCAATGGTGAAGTAACAACTTCTTATACCTTCAAAATGGACTATTATTGGATGATGGGAGATAATCGCCATAATTCACAAGATTCTCGATACTGGGGCTTTGTTCCTGAAAACCATATTGTAGGTAAAGCTGTATTTGTTTGGATGTCTTGGGATGCTCAGCAAGGTGGTATACGATGGGATAGATTGTTCTCGTTAGTTCATTAATGAAAAGCAAGATAAATATTAAGCCAATTGCAATAGTAATAATTGTAGTTGGCTTTTTGATTTTATTAAAATTTCAATTTCCACATTATGGAGTTGCTTCAGTAAGTATGTCTCCGGCCTTATCGCAGGGAGATATTATATTGGTTAATAAATTTATAAAAGGAGATAAAATAGCAAATAATGATGTTTGTGTTTTTGAATCTAATGATGAAGAGATAATATGCAGGATAGTAGCTCTTCCAGGAGATAAATTGGAGATTGTAGATGGTGTGTTGTTCATTAATGATATTGAACAGGATGAAATCAACACTTCTTTTACCTATAAAGTACTGCTAGGAAATCATCCTCCATTAGTAGAAAATGATTTAATGCTGTTGCTTCACCCAGTCAATCAATATGAAGAATATACCGCTGAATTAACCAGAAATCAAGCGAATGAAATTGCTCAATTGAAATTCGTAAAATCAATTTCAAAAATTATACACCCTAAAGGTTATCACTATTCTTTTAAAGAGAACCCAATTTTCCCTCATCATTATTCGTTTAATTGGAGTCGAGATAATTTTGGGCCAATTATAATCCCAAAAAAAGGAGATAACCTTTCCTTAATTAATTATTACTTTGCAATGGGAGATAACAGACATCAATCCTTAGACTCTCGGTTTTCAGGATTTATTCCAGAAGAAAATATAATTGGAAAGATGGTTACAACACTTTATTCGCCTAATGAATAAATTAAAAGCACATATTAAACAATGGATGAAAGCATTATTTTATGCGTTGATAACAGTGGTTGTTATTAAATCTTTTTTCTTTTGGGTTTATGTTGTTCCGAGTACTTCAATGGAGAAAACACTATTGCCTGGCGATTTAATTTTTGTAAATAAAATGAGTTATGGCATGCGGTTGCCAATTACACCGATTACGTTTCCGTTAAGTCATCATAAAATGCCATTCAATGAGCAATGGAATTCCTTTACGGATATTATTCAAATTCCTTATGTTCGTTTGTTTAGTTCTGAAATAGAGCGCAACGATGTAGTGGTGTTTAACTATCCATTAGAAAGTCACCTACCAATAGACCATCGTCCGTTTTATATTAAACGATGTATTGGTTTGCCTGGTGATACTATAAAGATTAAAAATAAAAGAGTTTTTATTGATGGTAAGTATCTGCCGTTTCCAGTAAATGTAGAATTTAACTATAATGTAGAAACGACTAAAGCATTAACGAATGATACCTTGTTGAAATATGGAATTACTGAAGGAGGAAGAACTGGTGGAGATCATTTTTGGCAATTAACCTTGTCCGATTCTGCTAAAAAATGCTTGAAAGAATTAGACTTCATTACAGCAATTAACCCTTTAAAAGTTGATCCAAATGGATATGCGGATTACATTTTTCCTTATTGTAAAAACTACGCTTGGAATATAGATTATTTTGGAGAATTGGTTATTCCTAAAAAAGGAGTGACAGTTATTTTGGATACCAACAACATTCACATCTACAAAAAAATTATTGAGCAGTATGAAGAAAATGAGTTGGAATGGAACAGTACTGCATTCTTAATAAATGGAGAGGAAACAACATCCTATACTTTTAAAATGGATTATTACTTTATGATGGGAGACAATAGACACAATAGCTCTGATTCTCGTTTTTGGGGTTTTGTTCCTGAAGATCATGTAGTAGGTAAAGCAACTTCTATTTTACTTTCTGTAAACAAGAACCCTAATGCAGAAAGTAAATATCGATGGGATAGGTTCTAAAGGGATAGAATAATGTCGTTTAGCTTTCTTTTTTAACTATTTTATAAAAAACCATCCATGACCTCCAGCAACTGCTCCAGCTGTTGTCAATAAACTTAACAACAATAAAGCCCAATGAGCTTTGTGCATGAATGAAAATGTTTTTGATGGGTTTTTCTTAACATATTTTTTAAACAACTTGTGTAAAACAAGGGGCTCTAGTATATATAAAATAAGAGTAAACAAAATCCAAACTAATGTCATTGCATGTATCCACCAATATTTGTAGTCTAGGTATCGGTCCCAAGCATTAAGTTCATAAAGCATGTAAAACCCAGTTAGGCCTGTCAATAAAGTTGTTATTTTGGACTGGATAGCAAATCTTCCTTCAAGTTGTTCAAACGTCTTTATTTGTTCTTCTTTTGATTTTAGCTTTTTAACGGCAGGGATAATGACAGTAGTTACCATAGCAACACCACCTATCCATAAAATAACCGCAATTACATGAATTATTCGTGCTAAGGTGAAGCTTTCCATTTTCTTTCCTTTTAAATGTTTTTTACATTAATTGTTACTGTTTTGCAGCAGGCTAGAACGAAGTTATTACTTTTTAGAAGAAAACAGGTATTATTTCCGACTTTTGAGTTATGCAAAAACTACTCATTAGTATTGTAATGCCAGTTAAAAATACCTCCTTGTTTTTACGTGAGTGTTTAGATTCAATTTTGAAACAAACCACTACTAATTGGGAGTTATTGGCTGTTGATGATGGTTCTACAGATAATAGTTTGGAAATATTAAAAAAGTATTCTAATAAGGATAATCGAATAAAAATTTTTATCAATAATGGAAATGGGATTATTGATGCATTGCGCTTGGCTTATGTAAACAGTTCTGGAGAATTAATTACTAGAATGGATTCTGATGACCGTATGAGTGAAGACAAGTTATCTGTTTTAAGTGCTAATTTATTAGATGCTGGAAAAGGAAATATTGCTGTTGGATTGGTCAACTATTTTTCAGAGAATGGGGTAGGAGAAGGATTTAAAAATTATGAGAATTGGCTAAACGGATTAATACTAAAAGGAAATAACTTCAAAGAAATTTATAAAGAATGTGTTATTCCCTCTCCTTGTTGGATGGTATATCGAGAAGATTTAGAAAGGTGTGATGCTTTTAATCCAAGTCGTTACCCTGAAGATTATGATTTGACTTTCCGCTTCTATTTAAACGGATTAAAACCAATCCCTTGTGATAAGGTTTTACATCACTGGAGAGACTATCCAACTAGAACTTCTAGAACAGATGAGCATTATGCTGACAATACTTTTATAGAAATTAAAACACATTATTTCTTAACCCATGAATATAATGCTGAAAAGAACTTAGTGGTTTGGCGCGCGGGAGGTAAAGGGAAGGCGTTAGCTCAATTGCTAATCGAACAAAATATAGAGTTTCAATGGATTTGTGATAATCCAAAAAAGATAGGTAAGGATATTTACGATCAAAAAATATTATCATTTAATGAGCTAGATAATATTAATGGTGCTCAGAGTATTGTAACGGTAGCTAATCCTAAAGCGCAATTAGAAATAAAGAAATACTTTGAAGATAGAAATCAAGTTTTAATGAGAGATTTCTTCTTTTTTTGTTAATTAATTATGCTTACATAGTAAGTTGATGAATAGTCTTATTTTTAGGCAATTGATTATTATATATCGAGTGTGTTTTATTTAAGTTGACACTTGCTTTTCATAATAATATTATGCAAGCATAATATTATTATGATTTTGAAATATTTTGAGCTGCTATCCAACTTGTTGTCCAAGCATTTTGAAAGTTGAAACCGCCTGTTAATGCATCAATATCTAGGACTTCTCCAGCGAAATAAAGATTTGAAACCAATTTACTTTCCATAGTTTTAAAATTGATTTCATTCAGTTTAACTCCTCCACAGCTAACAAATTCTTGCTTAAAGGTCGTTTTTCCTTTAGAGTGATAAATGTCTGCGGTTAGCAATTGAATCAATTTGTTTAACTGTTTTTTATTGACATCTGCCCATTTTAGATCAGAAGAAATTCCTGCTTTTTGAAGTAGAAAGTGTTTCAACTTTTTTGGAATATCTAATTCAAACTGATTCATTACCTTTTTACTTCCAAATTTTTGTTTGTAGCTGTTAAATAATTCTTTTAAGCTGTCATCACCATAACTCGGAATCCAGTTAACCATAAAATCGAATTCGTAATTTTTCTCATTCAATAAACGTGCTGCCCAAGATGATAGCTTTAAAACTGCTGGACCACTTACTCCCCAATGTGTTATGAGTAAAGGTCCTTGTTCAATAAATTTACTTCCTAAAATTTTAATTTCAATATTAGTAACTAAGCCCTGTAAGGTTAATAACTCATCTTTTGGAATATTGAAAGTAAATAAAGAAGGATTAGGAGAGATAATACGATGTCCTAATTCAGAAAAGAAATTGTAGCCCTCGATTTTATGAAAACCGCCAGTGGCTATAATTAAATGATTACAGTTTATAGAACCACTATTTAAATGAAGCTTAAATTCAGTTTCTAGCTTTTCAATTTTATCGACAGCAGATTGATAACGAATTTCAATATTATATTTTTCAATTTCTTTGTTGAAGCAATCGATAATGGTTTGTGAATCATTTGTAACAGGAAACATTCTTCCATCGTCTTCAATTTTTAGCTCAACACCTCTATCAGCAAACCAAGCAATAGTATCTCCTGGTTGAAACTGGTGGAAAGGACCTAATAGTTCTTTTTCACCTCTTGGGTAAAACTTAACCAGCTCTTTAGGGTCAAAACAGGCATGAGTAACATTACACCTTCCGCCACCAGACACTTTCACTTTAGAAAGTAGTTTAGTTGATTTTTCTAGGACTAAAACTTTTAAATTGGAATTACTTGCTCCAATATTAATGGCAGCAAATATACCTGCAGCACCTCCTCCAATAATTATTACATCAATTTGATTTTTCACAAAGCAAATATAATAATGAAATGGCTTGAATTGATTGCGAAATACGAAAGATAATTGGGCGGAAATTATTAGATGAATACTTTACAAATATTGACCTTTACATCATAATTAGTTTAAAATATAGAGCGATGTCAAAATTTAATCCAGCAGATAACATTCAAGATTTACAATATTTTGGGGAGTATGGAGGAGTAAACCCTTCAATTACAGATTCTTCTACCTATACTTTTTTGAGGGCAGGCACAATGGAAGGTGTTTTTG
>JAESUI010000100.1 GCA_016763135.1 Flavobacteriales bacterium | reverse complement strand
ATTGCTAAAGCACACCAAAAAGGAGCTTTAGTTTTAATTGATGGAGCACAAGCTGTTCCTCATACTAAAGTAGATATTCAAGAGTTGGACTGTGATTTTTACGCTTTTTCAGGTCATAAAATGTTTGGTCCAACTGGTGTTGGAATTTTATATGGAAAAGAAGACTTATTGAATGATTTACCTCCATATCAAGGTGGTGGAGATATGATTAAAACGGTTACATTTGAGAAAACAACCTACAACGAATTACCTCATAAATTTGAAGCAGGAACTCCAAATATTGTTGGCGGAATTGGTTTAGCTGCGGCTATCGATTATATAAACAAAATTGGTATTGATAAGATTGAAGCCTACGAACACGAGCTATTAACTTATGCTACTGAACAAATCAAACAAATAGAAGGCATACAAGTAATTGGAGAAGCAGAGAACAAAGCAAGTGTTCTATCTTTTGTGGTTGAGGGCACTCACCCTTCTGATATAGGAATGATTATCGATAAATTAGGGATTGCTATTAGAACTGGACATCATTGTACAGAACCTTTAATGAATAGGTTTAACATTCCGGGAACAGCTCGAGCTTCATTTGCTTTTTACAATACGTTTGAAGAGGTAGATATTTTTATTAACGCACTGAAAAGAGCTATTAAAATGCTGTTGTAATGACAATACAAGAAGGTCAGGAAGAAATTGTAGAAGAATTTGCTCTGTTTGATGAGTGGATGGATAAGTACGAGCATATTATTGAGTTAGGAAAAGATTTGCCAATTATTGAAGAACAACATAAAACAGAAGAAAATTTAATTAAAGGTTGTCAGAGTAGAGTATGGTTATATGCTGAATTAGTTGATGGAAACATCATTTTTACAGCCGAAAGTGATGCAATTATTACTAAAGGAATTATTGCATTAATGATAAGAGTATTCTCTAATCATACACCGAGAGAAATAGCACAATCTGATTTATTTTTTATAGACCAAATTGGATTAAAAGAACATTTATCGCCAACAAGAAGTAACGGATTACTTTCAATGGTGAAACAAATTAAAATGTATTCAATCGCTTTTCAAGCTAAAGCATAACGGAATGGAAGAACATAAAAAAGAAATATCTAAAAAAGACGTTGAAGAGTTAATTATTGAAACGATTAAAACTGTCTTTGATCCTGAAATCCCTGTTGACATTTATGAAATGGGGTTAATCTATGAAATTAATGTTGATGATGATTTTAATGCTGAGGTTGTTATGACATTAACTTCACCTTCATGTCCTGTTGCAGAAACTATGCCCGAAGAGGTAAAGCAAAAAGTAGAAGCAATGTGGAGTGTTAAATCTGCCACCGTAAATCTTGTTTGGGAACCAACCTGGACAAAAGACATGATGAGCGAAGAAGCCTTGTTAGAACTTGGCTTTATGTAGTAAGAGATTTACGTAAATCAGGTGTTTTCGTCTATAAACACACTACACTCATCGAAATCTCTTAGTTTTCTAGTCAATTTTATCATAAATTTCAGTATTAATACGTAACTATAATAAGTATAATTACGTATTAAGCATACTGATGAAATACTTATTCTCCATATTGACCCTTTTTACTTTCCTAATAGGAAATTCACAGGTACTTCCGCCTGCAGGAATTGGTAACAATATGATTTTATGGCTTAGTCCAGATTCCGCAATTTACAAAACCCCAGGAAACCTTGCTGCCACAGGTGATCGCATTGAAGAATGGCATGACATCAGTGGTGGCGGATTTGTGTTTACTACACAAAGTAATGCTACCCGTCCTAAATACGTTAACTACCAAGGAAGAAGAATGCTAGATTTTACAGGTGGTGACCTACTAGAAAACACTGCTATTGCTTCAATCATTAATGGATTAAGTGAATTTTCTATCTACATCGTTATCAAATCAGATAATAAGGACACAGACAATGGTTTTTTAGACTCTAAAAATCCTAATGGAGCTGATGAAATACTTGGAATGAGGTACGATAAGAATGGTGCCAATACTGGTAGAGTGAAACTTTTAAAATGTGGTATGCAAGGAAACACGCCCAACAACCAAGTTGAATCTCAAAGCAACACTCAAACAAAAGAATTACAAGTATTAACCTTGACATGGAAAGCAGGTGAGAAAATCAATTTATACATTGATGGTGTGTTGAATGAATCTTCCGCAAATTCAATAAGTACCAATATGAATAGTGTACAAAAAATATTATTGGGAAAAGGAGCAAAAAATACAGCTGCAAATTCAGGATGGGATGGCAGGATTGGTACCACTATCTTCTATAACGTAAAAATGTCTCCTGATTCTGTTTCTTTAATCTCTGGAGATTTAAAAGCAATCAACTCTGTTCAAACAGGAAACTGGAATGATCCAAATACATGGGATTGTAATTGTGACCCTCCTAATAATTCTTTTGTTAAAATAAATAGTAACCATACTGTAACTCTTACAAAAAATGAAACAGTAACAAATATTATTATTGAACCTCAGGGTTCATTGGATTTATCAACAAATAATTGGAGGTTGAACGTCAAAAGAAATTTCACAAACAATGGAACCTTAAGTAGTAGAAATGGAAAAATCAAATTTATCGGAACACAAGAACAACTCATAAATGGAGCTGCCACAACCGATTTTTACAACTTACACGTCAATAACAGTAGTGGTGTACGAGTAATAAATGGCAATCTAAATATTCAAGGTTCTTTGTACCTTCAATCAGGTTGTTTTAATACTGGAAACAGAGTAACCTTAATCTCTAATGCTATAAGAACAGCTAGAATTGCTGAATTAACTGGTTCAACGTGTATAACAGGAGATATAACTATGCAGCGTTATATTGATGCTGGTGCTACCAATTGGAGATTCTTAACTTCCGCCATTGCTGGTTCAACTATAGCTGATTTTAATGATGATTTTATAACTAGCGGATTCACAGGG
Source organism: Flavobacteriales bacterium (assembly GCA_016763135.1). Lineage (GTDB taxonomy): Bacteria > Bacteroidota > Bacteroidia > Flavobacteriales_E > Vicingaceae. The sequence continues at coordinate 5,300 of JAESUI010000100.1, read as the reverse complement.
TCTGATTTCCCATTATGGCCTACGGCAGCAAACCCTTGGGCATCAATCTACTTTTATGATGAAACTCAACCGGGAGCTATTGATTCAGGATTTGTTGCTGTAAGTAATGTTTCAAATTCACTGACTGTTGGAGAAGGAATTTGGGCTTGGAGTGGAGATACTATAACTGGAACCCAACCTTTTACTTTAGATATGACAGGCCCAGTAAATACAGGCAACATCAATTTACCCATAACCTATACTAACAGTGGTAGTTCAATTGATGATGGCTGGAACATGGTTGGAAATCCATATCCTTCAACTATTGATTGGGATGACCCATCTATTACAAAAAATGCAGTAAATAATGCCATCTATATTTGGAATCCAGATTTACAACAATTTGCTAGTTACATTAGCCCTTTTGGAACTAATGGTGGATCAAAATACATTGCATCTTCTCAGGCTTTTTGGATTCAGGCTTCTGGTTCTGGAGCAGCTGTTCAATTAACCGAAACATGCAAAACAGCAGATGGAGGTACTTTTTTAAAACAAGGAAATCCTGCACCATTAATTATTGATGTTACGAATTCAACTGGTACAGATCAAACCATCATTAACTTTGAGCCATTGGCCACTATCGGGTTTGATCCTTTATTTGATGCCACTAAAATGACTTCTGTAGCCACGAATGTACCTTCAGTTTCAACCTTAATGCTTGATTCAATTAATTTATCAATTAATCAACTACATGAACAAGAAGTCAATATTCCACTAAAAATTATTACTGGAGCATCGGGATTACATCAAATTGATTTTACAGGCATATCAAACTTTTCTTTTGCTGGCTGTTTAATCTTAGAAGATTTATTTACAGGTAGCGTATATGATTTAACTTCAACGTCATCAATAACAGCTTTTATCTATGACACGACTCAAACAGCACGGTTTTTAATCAAATTTGGTGCAAGAGTTGACATTACAAGCACTAATATTAGTTGTTATGGAAATAATGATGGAAATATCTTATTTGAAAAAAATAGTCCTAATTCTTTTGATGTAATATGGAAAGATAACTTAGGAAATATTGTCGCTAATAATTCCAACGTAAGTGTTTCCGATGGTATTACTAACCTCTCTGGAGGGATATTTACAATTGAAACTACAGATAATACCTGTGGCAACAGAATTGACACCGTAGTAATTACTGAACCTAATCAGATTATGCCTCAATTTATAACTAATACAGATACTGTCTATCTTTCTAATGGAGGGAACATAACATTTATAAATCAATCAACCAACGCAAATTATTATCAGTGGGATTTTGACGATTTAAGCACTTCAAATCAGTCGTCTCCTACTCATCAATATACTCAGGCTGGAAATTACCTTGTTTCATTAGATGCTTTTCAAAATGCAAATTGTTTTGAATCATTTTCAAAAACAATAACAGTATTAAATATGAGTACAGAAATTGATGAAGAAAACCTTGAACCAAAAAGTAAAGCCTGGATAAACTCAAATTATCTTACAATAGAAAGCGTTAAGATTGATAAAATTGAAATACGAAACGTTCTCGGTCAAACCTTATTCCTTTCTAATATTAAAGAAGATTATCAAACATTCAATTTAGAAACCTTAAGTAGCCAAATATTTGTTATTACCATTTACAGCAAAGATCAAACTTCCTCTTTTAAAGTAAATTACATCAAGAATTAAAATAATTAGTTCTTATAATTTAGTTTCTTTGAAGCATGAAATACATCTTAATCATAATTACCTTATTTATAACCACCTCTATATTTGCTCAAAAAAATGGTGAATGGATAAAAAAGAATTCTCAAGGAATAATAATGGAAAAAGGTTATTATCAAAACCAGAAGAAAACTGGAGAATGGAGTTATTATTATGCTGACGGTATAATTTCTCTAGAAGCAACTTACATTAAGGGGGTCCTTAACGGAGAATCTTTAAGATACGATCTAAAGGGAAATATGATTGCCGACTTACATTACATCAATGGGAAAATAACTGGCGAACAAACCTATTACTACCCTAATGGAAAGATACTCTCTAAAGGTGAAATGACAGATGGCAAAGAAGATGGTGCATGGAAATATTACAACCAAAATGGAGAACAAGTTGGTATTGTAAAATATGAAAATGGTGTTCAATTGGATGAGCAATCCAAATAATTCTACTTTATAATCAATTTTTGACTATACATTTGATTCTCTGATGTTGCAGTAATTAGATATACGCCTGCTGGAATGTATTTTTCTATAGGAACACCTATCAATTTTCCATCTTCAATATCTACTATAACTTTAGAATAGAATTCTCTACCTCTAATATCTCTTAGCACCACTAATAATTCGGATTCAAATATGTTCTTAAATTCTACATGAACAGTTTCTCCAACAGAAACAGGGCTTGGAAATAAATTAAGCACTCCACCATCAGTATTGTCTTTTACAAATTTAACTGGTACGACATTAGAATAAGAAAATTGTCCATCAAAATCTGTCTGCTTTAAACGATAATATGATATGTCTGTTAAAGGTTCATAATCTGTTTCAAAATATTCTAGAATCTGATTACTATTTCCTGCTCCTGCTGTAATAACAACTTCTTCCCAGTTTTTTGCATCAACACTTTTTTCTATAGTGAAAAAATCATTATTTATTTCTGATGCTGTTATCCTCTTTAAATCTACCCTATCCTCATTAGCATTCGCTTCAAAACTTATTAAATCAATTGGTAAAGGTCCTACTAAAAGACCTACGATACCATCACCATCAGTTCCTTCACCACCTCCTGCTGGATCACATGAAAGACAATTGTTCCCTCCATTACCTGGAGCAGTATTTAACGTTACATTTGTTGAAGGTATGTCAGAAGAAAAGACCAATGCTCCCATTCCTCCTCCAGATCCTCCACCATGTGTTGCTCCACTCGCTACATTTCCTCCATCACCACCATTTGCCTGAATTGTAACTGGACAGCTTGCGGAAACATTCCAAACAGGCACATGAAAAACAATTGATCCTGCAGCACCACCTGCACTGCTCCCATCATTACCACTACTTGTTGTAACAGACTCTCCATTAGCAGTGATAGTTAAACCTCCACAAGCACCAGAAGTTCTAATCTCTGCAGCATTTATTAATATTATTCCTCCACCATTTCCTGCGTTTTGAGAAAACCCATTATTACCTTCTCCAGCTCCTCCTCCTCCTCCCATAAAAACTCTTGATGCTCCAATATATGCACTTAAATCAATCCCTCCATACCCGCCTGCAGCAGGGGTGCAATTTGGCCAACCAGGTCCGCCAACACCTCCAGCAGAAAAATTACTACCACCACCTCCTCCAGCATTATGGCTGTTTCCTCCACCTCCACCAGAAAGAATTTTTGCTCTACCTGCTACATAATTAACATTAGTAATTTTATAGATTCCTTCTCCTTTATCTGCATGGTTATTCGTTGAAGGGATTCTATAATTTGAACTCCCAGAACAACCTGTAGACCCTCCACCATTAGCTAAAGCACCTCTAAACCCGTCTCCGTCAACCTCAATATTATGAGCTAATGTCAATATTCCACTAACACTAAATGCAAGAACACCACCTGTATTTCCATCCCAAGATTTAGCTGACATATTAGAAGTAGTAACATAATCAGGACTACCCAATGTAGGATAAGTAATAATTTGTAATGAAGAATTTACACCTGTATTATAAGAGGTTAAGAAAGCACTCGAAACTGTTATTGAGGTAGGGACACCTGCTACCTCCGTATGAGAATTAATAGTAACTACCTCATACATACCAGCCGACAATATTGAGCCTATGTTTCCAAATGTTGCATCATTACTCGTTGAACCAATAACATTGTCTTGCATTTGCATAATTATCACTCTATCCCCATCCTCAAAAGTGGCATTTGTTTCATCAACATTATTTAAGGTTAATACCAACCCTGCAATATTGGCAACTTTTGCATAGCCATTAATCTCCTGAGAAACTCCAATTAATGGTAGCCCTAGTAAAAAAGGAATAAATAGTGTAAGTATTTTTTTCATGTTAAATTTTATTAAATTTTGGATGGATATTGCTCTACCTAAAGAGATTTACCTACTCGCAATACGGTAATATACTTAAGAGGTTACGTATATCTGCCGATTTTTAGACAGAAAGGCTATATTAATCGATAAACCGTCATAAAATTATATAATAACGAGCATATTGAACTAAACGTCCATTTCATTTTCTTTTTAAATTTTTCAATCTAAATGCACTAATTGAAAGTATATTTGCTAAAATGGAATCTTCCTTAAAGAATATCATTAAAACAATATCGAATAACCCAGGGGTATATCAATATTATAATTCTGATGGGGTTATACTCTACGTTGGCAAGGCAAAAAACCTAAAAAAAAGAGTCTCTTCTTACTTTACCAAAAATCATGTAAATGGAAAAACGGCTATTTTAGTAAGACAAATTGCAGATATTAAGACGATAGTTGTAGGTTCAGAAATTGAAGCTCTCTTATTAGAAAATAACCTCATCAAAAAATATCAACCTAAGTATAACATTATGCTTAAGGATGACAAAACTTACCCTTGGATTTGTATTAAAAATGAACGTTTTCCAAGGATATATTCTACCCGAAACATTGTAAAAGATGGTTCTGATTATTTTGGTCCTTATGCTTCGGTGAAAATGATGAATACTGTTTTAGAGTTAATTAGAGATTTATATACTTTACGAAATTGTAATTATAATCTTTCTGAAGCAAATGTAAAAAATGAGAAATTTAAAGTTTGTTTAGAGTATCATATAGGTAATTGTAAAGCTCCATGCATAGGTGAACAAAGTGAAGAAGATTACAATAATTCCATTACTCAAATAAAATCCATCATAAAAGGAAACATTAATAGTGTTACCAAACACTTAAAACCTTTAATGAAATCATATTCAGAAAATTTACAATACGAAAAAGCACAGCTCTTAAAAGAACGAATTGAAATTCTTGAAAAGTACCAAAGCAAATCTGTTGTAGTTAGTCCAACCATAAATGATGTAGATGTTTTTTCTATTATATCTGACGAAAAATATGGCTATATTAACTATTTAAAAGTAATTAATGGAGCCATAATTCAAGGACACACTATTGAACTAAAAAAGAAACTAGAAGAATCTGATGATGCCCTTTTACAAATTGGTATTGCAGAGCTCAGACTACGTTTCGACAGTAATTCCAAAGAAGTAATCGTTCCTTTTAAGCCAGAATTGGAAGATGAAAATATTAAATT
>JAESUI010000099.1 GCA_016763135.1 Flavobacteriales bacterium | reverse complement strand
CAGTGGCAAGTACTAATAGTTTTCCATCCTTAGTTTTGAAAGTTTCTCCATAAGGAGCAATATTGGGGTGTAATGATCCAATTAGTTGTGGAATAAATTGATTCATTAGCCAATTAGTTGCTTGATTTTTCAAGGATGATAATGCTGTATCATACAATGAAACTTCAACCAATGAACCTTTACCAGTTTTTTCTTTTTTTAATAGAGCAAGTAACAAGCCTTCCTTTAATTGATGAGCAGCAAGCACATCGATCATAGCAATTGGCATTTTAATGGGGCCGCTAGATTCATTACCATTCATAGACATAAATCCTGTTTCAGCTTGTAATACTACATCATATGCAGCTCTTTTACTGTTTGATCCATACCCATTTATTTCTCCATAAATTAGGTTGGAGTTGTAGTTTTTTAAAGTGTTGTAATCCATACCCAATTTAATATCATCACCTGGTTTAAAATTGGCGATTACAATGTCAGCCTCTTTTATTAAATCATAAACTTTCTCTTGATCATATTTATTTTTTAGGTTTAAAAAGAGATATTCCTTATGCCAATTAACGGCAGAAAAATATGCAGAGACCTTGGCATTCTTATCTTCATCAATACTTTTCCAATTACGAGTTACATCACCATTTAATAATTTATTTTCTACCTTAATGACTTTAGCTCCTAATTCGGCAAAAAACATTCCTACATCTGGTCCTGCTAATACACTGGCTAATTCAATTACTTTTAGGTTTGAAAGCATTATTTTTTAGATAATTTAATAAATAATTCTCTGTCATTTCTTGGCTCTATTGAATTGTGTGCAGTTTCCATAATTTCAATATTGAAATAAGGTGAAAAACAATTAAGGTATTCTTCTCTATTACCACCAAAAGGGGGATGGTCTGCATTTAAATCATCGTTAAACAAAAGTCCAACTAACTTACCATTAGACTTCAATATCTTTGCTGTATGTTTAGCATAATCACTTCTTAAGCTTGGATTGATAGCACAAAAGAAAGTTTGCTCTATCATCAAGTCATATTCTTCGTTGTGATTAAAGAAATCACCACAAATTAGTTGGTTTTTAGGAAAATTAGGAACTCTAGTTGCAAATTGTTCTAATGCAGTAGGAGAGAGGTCAATTAAAAAAACATTTTTAAATCCTCTGTTGAATAAATATTCTGCTTCATAAGCATTTCCACATCCGGGAATAATTATTTTCAACTCCTTATTTTTTAATTGGTTAAAATATTCTTTTAAAGGAGGTGCTATTTCACCTAAATCCCAACCAATTTCTTTGTCAATGTATCTATTGTTCCAAAAATCTTTATTTAATTTCATTATTTTCCTTTTATACCTCCAACTTCTTTCCCTTTTATTTCTTTTTTCTTACCATTTTTACAAGCTCCTTTGGTGTCTCCGTGAGCTTGATGAGCTCTCCATGCAGAAGGGCTAATTTGAATGGTTTGTGTGTTGGTAGGATCACCTGGAGGATGATGACAAATGGTGATTTTATTATTCCCCGTATTTCCTGATCCATTACCAGGGCCTATCGGGTCTGAAGGGCTATTGTCTTTTGGACAAGTACCTTTAGAATCACCATGAGCTTGGTGAGTTTTCCATGCATTAACAGGAATTGTAATGGTTTGTGGATTAGAATTGTTTCCAGGGGGGTAATGACAAATGGTAATATTAGTATTACCAGGCCCTGATCCAGGACCAGTCCCTCCACTTCCTGGGTCAACTGGATCAGAAGGGGAGTTGTCTTTAGGGCAAATACCTTTAGTATCGCCATGGGCTGCATGTTGTAACCATTGAGATTCTTTAATAATTATTGAGGTTAAAGTATTGCCTGAATGGTGACAAATTTGGATGTCATTATCAATAGGGCAACTTCCTTTTGTATCACCATGAGCAGCATGCTGAGCCCATTCAGATGCATTAATAATTATAGTTGATTTGTTATGACATATTGTTATTTTTTTCTGAGGAACAGAACAAGTACCCTTTGTGTCTCCGTGTGATTTGTGAAGCAGCCATTTCGATTCTGGGATTGAAATAGTTTGAGTTTTCCCTGGTTGCCCAGGTATATTATGACAGATAGTAATTTGTTTATCAACGATAGGACAAGTTCCTTTAGTATCACCATGGGCAGCATGTTGAGACCAAGCAGATTCATAAATTGATATGTTTTGTTTTTTGCCAGTTGAAGGATCTTTATGACAAATAATAAATGATGATTGAGGACAAGCACCTTTAGAATCTCCATGTGAAAAATGTTCATTCCATCTAAACTCAGGGATAGTCATAGTAGTTTTTGTTCCGTTTGAATTTTTGTGACAAATTGTTGTTGTAGCTTCTACAGTTGGACAAGAACCTTTTGTGTCTCCATGAGCTTGATGGACTATCCATTCACTTTGAGGAATAGATAATGTCTGTCTTTTATTACCTGTTGGAGGAATATGGCAGATAGTAATCATATTTTCTTGTGGACAAGGTCCTTTTATATCGCCATGAGCAGCATGGACTGCCCAATCTTTTTCATTAATAGTTATTGATTGGTTGTTATGGCATATTGATATCATTTTTTTCTCTTGACAATCTCCTAAATAATCTCCATGAGACTTGTGTATAGCCCATTTGGACTCATCAATTTTTATTGTTTCAGTAACACCTGGTTTTCCAGATACATTATGACAAATGGTTATTTGATTTTCAGGGCAAGAACCTTTTGTATCGCCATGAGATAAATGGCTGTTCCATTCAGATTCTTTAATGTTTAAAGTTGTAAATGAACCATCATTGTTTTTATGACAAATGTTAATAATGTTTACATTATTACATTTTAAAGAAAATTCTTCAGTATCAGATAGGTTTCCATTTCTAGCAACAATTTTAAAAGTATTAGAACCTTCTTTGAGCTCTATAGTTGATTTAAATGTAGTAGGAGAGAAGAAGTATTTATAAGAAGGTACTTTATTCCCATTATGGTAAAAAGTAATGTCCTTTTGTTTTGTAACATTTTCAATTTTAGCAATAATTTGTACTTTGCAATTAGGAGTATTAAATGTATTTGTTGTTGGATTATTAATTGTAATAATAGGTTTAATCGGTGTGTTTATTACAGGAACTATAGTAGTTGGCTCTGTAGGTTCTACTTGTGGAGTATATGTCTCAGGTTCAGTATGTCCAACTAAACTAAATATGATTCCTAAAGATGTATAATGGTAAATATCTTGTATAAATGAAGGGTCTCCAGAGTCATGAATTTGACCATCAAATAAATCGGTTTGAGGAAGTGATACTTTGTGTTCAAGAGCAAAATCTACTCCAGGAGTAATTCGAAATCCTAAACCAACGCCAACAGCAGGGGTAAATACTAAAGTGTTATAATCAGGATGGTTTAATTCAGTTTCGAAAACTCCATCTTGTAAACTCGTAATCTCTTTAACTGTATTAGATCCATTGTTGTTATTTATTAAAGAATAATCATACAATCCTCCATTAGCATCAAGTTGGTCTGTTTCTACCTTGTAACTTGTAAAACCACCACCTATATACAAATAGAATAAAATCCCATGGTTTTGGTAGAGACTATTCCATTTTAGCATTGCTTCTAATGAAAATTCATTTAAAGAAGTTCTATTGTTTATGTATAAAGGGTTAAAAGAATAATTAAAGGATGTATCAAGAGTTCCATTTATAGCATTATTACTAATTGTGCCATCATTACTTAAATAATCGTAACCAGTTGTTTTTCCTTGTAAAAACTGGCCTCTTAAAGAGAATCCAAAAAAGCTACTTCGTCTTTCGTATAATGCATACTCTAATGTGGCGCCATAACCTAAATCAAATAGTTTTGTACTGACATCAGCAGTTTGCCATGTTGCTCCAACGTTTAGTCCTAATTTCCATCTTCCAATGCCAGAAGATACTTGTTGAGATAGTAGTTGTTGGGAAACTAGTAAGAGTAGAACAATGTATATTTTTTTCATAATACAACTTTAATTTAGCGATAAAACAAATTTCATTCCATAGCTTAATATTTAATGAGAGTAAAGTTTAAAAATAAAAAAAACACCTTGAATACTCAAGGTGTTTCGGTAAAATATTTATTTATGTTATTTATAAATAAGTTTGAAGACTATTTGTTCTCGAAAGCCTTCTCAATCTTCTTAAACCACGTTCTTTAATTTGTCTAATTCTTTCTCTTGTTAAACCAAAATGGTTCCCTATTTCTTCAAGAGTCATTTCTTTTCTACCACTTAAGCCATAAAATAAACGAATAACTTCAGCTTCCATACCTTTTAAGTAAGATAATGTTCTTTCAATATCTGTAGATAGTGATTCATGTATTAATGTATCGTTAGGAGCAGGAGTAGAGTTACTTTCAATAACGCTAATTAAACTGTTGTTATCATCATCATTAGCCATTGGAGCATCCAAAGAAGTTTGTTTTTTAGACATTTTTCTTGAGTTCTGAACCTTTTCAAGATCCATTTCTAAAATTTCAGCAAGCTCATCATCAGTTGGCTCTCTCTCCATTTGTTGCTCAAATTCACTTGATGCTCTGTTTATTTTTTGAATTTCCCCTAATCTATTATGTGGTAAACGTATCGTTCTTGAATTGTCAGCAGCAGCTTTAAGAATACTTTGTCTAATCCACCATACAGCATAAGAAATAAACTTAAATCCTTTAGTGTGATCATATCTTTTTGCAGCTTCAATAAGACCCAAGTTACCTTCATTGATTAAATCTTCTAATGTAAGTCCTGTATTTTGATATTGCTTAGCAACACTAATAACAAACCTTAAGTTAGCTCTAACCAATTTGTTTAAAGCAAATTCATCGCCATCTTTTATTTGTTGAGCTAATTCTACTTCTTCATCAGCAGTGATCATTCCTTCACGAGAAACTTCTTGTAGATATTTTTCAAGAGATTTACTTTCTCTTTTGGTTATTTGTTGTGTAATCTTTAACTGTCTCATAATCTCTTTCTCTATTTTTTCCTTTTATTCATCAAAAATTGTGCTAAAATTCTTTTCTACCTCAATCCGTACTTTCGTAACGTAAATAAATAACAAATGTTTCTTAAATCACAAAAATTAACACGTTTTAACATTTATTTAGCGACATAATGTCATTTAATAGACATTATTTGGCTAACCTAATTTTATTTTTTTAATAATTACTTTATTCTCTTTGTTTTCAACTGCCCATTTATTATCAAAAACTCTTCTGATATAACGGTTGTATAATGCTAACCGTACATTCCTATTTTTACTTTTTTCTTTTTCACTTTGTTCACCAGTATATTCAAATAAATTAATATTTGGATGTTCTTCTTTATACTTACGGACAATAGCAACAATGGTTGCCATAACTCTATATACTTCACCTTTATTTGTAATGCTGTACTCTTCACCATCATATTCTTCATTGGTTACCTCAAAAACAATAGTAGCGTTTAATATGTTGTTCTGTTTCCTACCAAAACGAACTTCATAATTTACTCCGCTACTTGTGGTAAAAGAATATACAGTACCACTTTTTATTACTGGAGGGATTATATGATATGGCTGTAAATTGTCTCCCAAAGTTTAAAATGCGAATATTCAAAAAAAAATATCAATAAAAAAAATAATAATTGAACGATTTTAGTATTATTACACCTAAGGTTGAAATTTTAGATAAATGGCAAAATTTGGAAAATGGATAGGTGGAGGTCTTGGCTTCGCTGTTGGAGGTCCGATAGGAGCATTATTAGGCTTTGCATTAGGCTCTGTGATTGATAAATCGGTTGGTCATGAGGAAAATTATGTAAAAGGGCAGTATCGTACTACTCCAAACGATTTTGGAGCAAGTTTATTAGTATTAGTAGCTGCTGTTATGAAAGCTGATGGTAAGATTTTAAAATCTGAATTAGATTATATAAAACGATTTTTTAACAAACAATTTAGTTCTGAACGAACTAAAGAACACTTATTAGTACTTCGTGAGTTATTAAAAAAAGATATACCCCTACAAGAGGTTTGTATTCAGATAAAAACTTACACAATGTATCCTGCTCGGTTGCAATTAATGCATTTGTTGTTTGGGGTTGCAGCTGTTGATGGAGAGATTCATTCATCAGAATTAAAAGTAATACAACAAATTGCCTCATATTTAGGGATTAGACAGCCAGATTATTTCTCTATTAAAGCAATGTTTTTAAAAGAAGTAGATGGTGATTATAAAATTTTAGAGATTAATAAGAATGCAACTAACGAAGATGTTAAAAAAGCATATCGTAAAATGGCTGTAAAATATCATCCTGATAAAGTAAGTCATATGGGTGAAGAATACAAAGATGCAGCTAAGGAGAAATTTCAGAAAATGAAAGATGCTTACGAAAACATTAAAAAACAACGAGGGATGAAATAGCTTATTTCTTCTTTATTTTAGGAGGAAGCGCTTTAATTTCAACTTTTAAAGAATCAGATAATTCCTGACCAACAGTTATAGAATACAACTTAAATATGTTGAAGTCATATTTTGACTTTTGAGTCTTCTTTTCTTCTTGTTTAGGGTCTGTGTTTGTGGCAAAAGCCTCAGTGCTAACAACACTTGCTAATAAGAATAATAAGATGATTTGAGCTTTCATAACTGATGATTTGTTTCCCAAATATACAGATTCATTTTAGTTTATGACAATTCTTAACATATTTTATGACATAATTACAATGGTACAATTATCGATATCTTTGTTTTAATATGGATAAATTAGAAAGAAATAAATTTTTAAATGCAGTTGTATACCCTGTGTTTTTCATACTGATTATAGGGTTAGTACATTTAGTACAACATGTATTTGAAGTAAAATTTACAAATTACGGGATTTACCCAAGAGATGCAAAAGGACTTATTGGCATAATTACATCTCCATTAGTGCATGGAAGTTTTAGTCATTTATTTAATAATTCAATTCCAATTTTAATTTTAGGATCAGCACTATTTTATTTTTATAAAGAGATTGCATTTAAAGTAAGTGTTTGGGTTTATTTAATGGTAGGTATTTGGACTTGGATTTATGCGAGAGAGGCTTATCATATTGGTGCAAGTGGATTGTTGTATGGTTTATTTTCCTTCTTATTAATAAGTGGATTTATAAGAAGGAATGCGCAACTAATTTCACTTTCGTTTGCAGTAATTTTCTTGTATGGAAGTTTGGTTTGGGGAGTTTTTCCAATAGATGTAAAAATATCTTTTGAAGGGCACTTATGGGGATTTGTTGCTGGTATTGTTTTAGCAATCTACTATAGAAAGCAAGGGCCTCAAAAAACGGAGCATAAATGGGAGGAGGAAGACGACTTAGATGATACTAACCCTTACTGGAAAGAAGGGATTGAAATAAAATCTACTGAACAAGAAGTTAATTATATTTATAAGCCTAATGAACCAAAAGATAAAGCCCCTGAATAATCCAGAGGCTTTATTGTATTGGTTTTAGATTAAATACTAAAGCATTCTTTGTTTTCCCACGCTTTCATTAGTAGCACCATTTCTTTTTGTAAGGTTTGTCCTTTATCTTTAGTATACCATATTTGAAATTGCTCTTTTAACTCGCTCATTTCCATTTTTGGAGTGGCTTTGTTTTCGTAAAGCCAGTCTTGTAAGAATTTTGGACGAGGCCCCCAAGTGCCTAATTCATTTAAATTCTCATCTACACAAATTAATTTCGGAATAGATTTCCCTCCATTTGTAAGGTATTGATCCATTACTTCTGGATTCTCATCTCTTAATAAGATTCTTAAATGAATATTAGGGTTGGCTTCTGCAATTTTTGCAAATACAGGAATATTTTGAGCAGCATCTCCGCACCAGCTTTCAGCAAGAACTATCCATGTTAACTTCTCATTTAAACATTCAACTGTGCTGCTTACATCATCTGAGATAGGAGTAGTCTTCAATATTCTTTTCATTCTCGAAAAGTTTAGCTTGGTATAATTCACCATAGCTTCACTTTGGTCTTCACCTGTAGATTTCCCATCTTTAACTAATTGTTCAACCAATTGGTAAAACTCATCAAATGACATACTTTTGTCAATGTCTTTTTGTGTAATCATAATTTCTAAATTTTAAGCAAAGATACAGATATATAGATAATTATATATGATAAGTGTCATAAATGTAAAAAATTGGACAAAAGAGAGTTTAAAATAACAGCAGATGGTTCACATACATTGTATGTGGAAGCACTAGATGAAACTTATCATTCTAAACATGGAGCTATACAAGAAGCAGTTCATGTTTTTATAGAAGCTGGGTTAAATTACTTTAATCAACCAAGTTTAAATGTGTTAGAAATTGGTTTTGGAACTGGATTAAATGCTTTTTTAACATTATTAGAGGCAGAGAAAACTGGTGTTGAAATCAACTATACTGGAATAGAAGCATTTCCGTTGGAGGAAGAAATAATTAAGGGACTAAATTACACTGCGGAACTAAACTCAACTGATAAAGAAAAACAGTTGTTTAAGCAATTACATCAAGTAGAGTGGGAGAGTACTCAAAAAATAACAGAACTCTTTAGTTTGAATAAAACTAAAGTAGAACTGGAACAATTTGAAACAAGAGAACAATTTAATATCATCTATTTTGATGCTTTCGGACCTCGAGTACAAGCAGAGATGTGGACAGAGGCTATATTTAAAAATATGTATAACAGTTTAGCTAAGGATGGAGTATTGGTTACTTATTGTGCAAAAGGAAGCGTTAAAAGAACATTAAAAGCAGTTGGGTTTGAAGTAGAGCCTTTACCTGGTCCTCCAGGAAAAAGAGAAATGACAAGAGCGAAGAAATTGTGAACGAAAACTTAAAAAATAAGCTAGCCCTAGCACAGCAACACCAAAAGGAAAATAAAGCTTTGGTAAAGAAGCTGAAACGATCCAAGCCTAAAAGTTTAGATGTAATAGTTCATGGTTTACACGATGAAGCTTTTGAGAAAATAGATTGCCTAGATTGTGCTAATTGTTGTAAAACAACCAGCCCGGCAATATATGAACGCGATATAGACCGCTTAGCTAAACATCTTAAAATAAAACCTTCTAAACTAATAGAGCAGTATTTAGAGAAAGATACCGACAACGATTATGTGTTTCGTTCTGCTCCTTGTCCTTTTTTAGTCCATGAAAACTACTGTATGGTTTATGATAGTAGACCATTAGCTTGTAGAGAGTACCCACATACTAACCGCAAACGTTTTTACCAAGTGCTAGATTTATCTTTAACCAATACGAGCATTTGCCCTGCTGTGGCGGATGTGTTTGAAGGTTTAAAAGAAAAAATGAGTTAACCACTTATTTTTGAAACACGTTGAAGAATGAAATGTGTTTTTTAAATTATACGGAACCCAAGCGAAGTGCAGAATTTTAACGCTACTGTATGTTGCGTTTGTTCAGTTTATTAATAGCTTAAAAGTAATAATTTTTGTGAGGCTTCTCAAGTTAAACATTGTCAAAAAAGTAAATTTTTACCAAGCCCAAAGCAAGGATGCAACTTGCTAATTATTAGCTTAAAACTGCTAACAAAAATTATGGCACTAACTCACCAAATTTTCAAAAAGCGATAACTGCTCGCAACCAAAATGCAATATACAAAATGTTAGTGTGTCGTTTTTATTTTATTTGCCGTATGAATTGATTATCTCGGCTGAATTTGTGCTTCATTTAGCAGCGAAGAGTAAATTTAATATTATAACATTTTTGCTAAAAAAGTAAAAGAAGGTTTACTTTGTGAAAATTCTTTTTCAAAGAGCTATATAGAAAACTAAATTTCAAAAATGTAGAGCACCAGAAAGTTACCAAGACTTACAGAATTATTTGTATCGTATGGTTTTTTAGAAAGCGAAGTTGAAATCATTTTGTCTTTTTTTGAAATTAAAGAATTGAAGAAAAAGGAGATGTTCTCGTCCGAGGGAAAAGTGGCAACTAAAATGGCGTTTATTGAGGACGGAGCCTTTCATTATTATTATGACAATGACGGAGATTTAATCACCACTTTTATATCATTAGAGTATAACTTAATTACATCAATTTCAAGTTTTATTTCAGGTATGCCATCTACGGAAAATATCCAGGCTATCACAGATTCTACGATTGCAGTTATTTCTAAGGAATCGATCAATCAATTAAGAAAAGATATTCCAAGATTTCAAGTTTTTTATATAGAGGCAATAGAAAGGCAAGTGGTTTGCTTAGATACAAGTCGATTAGAATTACTTACCCTAACTTCAGAACAACGGTACTTAAGGTTATTAGAACTTCATCCGCAGATACTTCAAAGAATTCCGTTAAAACTATTAGCTACTACCTTAGGAATGACTACACGGCACCTAACCAGAATAAGAAAAAGTATAATACAGTAAATTCAGGACAAATGTCTTTCATTTAAACCTCCGGCCGAGGGTAATATTGCGGTATAATTAAATGAAATTCATATGAAAAGTATAATTGCAACAATCGTAAGCTTAGCCTTTATTTCTATAGTAAATGGGCAATCGCAGGGAAATCAAACAAGGTTAAATATTGAGGTAGATCTAATTCAACCAATTTTAGGTGGCTTTGGAGGGAGTCTTGGTGTAGAAAATAACCATTTCGGCTTTGGATTGATGGCTTTTAGAACACCACTTAGCAATAGTAGTAGAGATATTGTTATGAATGGTGCCGATAATTATCAGGTTTTAAATTGGGGGGTAGAGATTTACGTAGATTATTTTTTTAAAGCTAGACATACCGGATTTTATGTAGGCGGGCTTTTAAGTTTAGACGGTTATGAAATGAGTAATGAAATCCATTCCAAAGAAACAATTTTAGGTTTGTATGTAGTTCCGAAGGTTGGGTACCGTTGGGTGATGTCTAAACAGATGGATTGGTTGTATCTTCAGCCATCTTTAGCTCTACCTGTTTTGGTTTGGGATGATGCTCCTGATTTTCAAAATTCCGATATTTCTTTATCTAGGGTTATAGTTCTACCAATGTTAACTCTTGGTGTTAGGCTAGGTTTGTGATTTTATTTTTCTTACGGGAGGTGGGTTCATATTTTCACTGTGGTTTAAATGTTTGTAATATAAAACAGCAGTCTAAAGAGTATTCTTATTAGAAGATAGAAATCAGGTTTTACTGTTGTGAAATTAAGAGGCTGCACGCTAACGGTAAATATAAAGTCGTTTTAATGCTTTTTACATAGTGTTGGCAATAGTTTATTTTTTTCTCTCCAAATTTTTAAGCTGAGAGGAAGAATTCTCACACCAAAAGCAATCATCATTTTTGGGTTTAAATTCCAATGCTTTTTTATAACTATATATTGCCTTTTCATTTTGTTTAGCAGCAAGGTATACATCTCCCATAGTATCCCAAACATTACCATCATCAGGAAATAATTGGGTATTGAGTTCTGTAATGATAATAGCATAATTAATTTTGTTATTTCTTAAATAAATCCCACTTAAACGATTTAAATGAGATGGATTATTCAACTTTTCTCCGAATTCTTGATTTAATTCTTTCCCTAAAAAATTAAGGTCTCCAGAGTAGTTTTCAGAAAATTTTAGCAACTCACTAACGTTACTTTTCGAGATAGGTTCAGCTTTATAATCCTCATCAAAAAGTATCTT
>JAESUI010000098.1 GCA_016763135.1 Flavobacteriales bacterium | reverse complement strand
TTATGAAACATTAGTAATTGATGTTCCTGAAGAGTTTTCTGGAAAGGCTATTGATTTAGTAACTCAACGTAAAGGTGATATGTTAGTAATGGAGCCAAAAGGTGATTTACAACATTTAGAATTTGATATTCCTTCTCGTGGTTTAATTGGATTAAGAAACAATATGCTAACTGCTACTTCTGGTAATGCAGTTATGACTCACCGATTTAGAGAATATGGACCATTTAAAGGGACTATTGCAGAAAGAAATAAAGGATCGTTTATTTCTTTGGATGCAGGACAAGTAACTGCTTTTGCATTAAATAGATTGCAAGATAGAGGACGATTTTTTGTTGATCCAGGAGCGATTATCTATAAAGGACAAGTGATTGGTGAACATTCTAGAGATAATGACTTAGAAATTAACTTAATTAAAGGAAAGCAGTTAACCAATATGCGTAAATCAGGAACTGATGAAGCAACTAAGATTGCTCCAAAAATTGATTTTTCTTTAGAAGAAGCTATGGAGTACATTCAAGCTGATGAGTATCTTGAAGTAACTCCTGTAAGCTTAAGAATGAGAAAAATATAAGCTTTTGACTAATATTGAATTGAAAATAGTAAGCCAACTTGATGAAAATCAAGTTGGCTTTTTAGTTCGAATGATTAATGCTGTTTATAAAGAGTCTGAAAATGATTTATGGAAAGACAATCATGAACGAATTACTAGGACTAGACTACTAGAAATAATTGAAAAAAGAGAGTTATTATTAGCGATTGATGATAGTGAGGTTTTAGGTTGTATTCATTTAGAACCGATGGATAAGTTGATGTACAAGTTTAAAATGTTAGTAGCTAACCCGAAGCATAAAGGAACAGGCGTTGGATCGTTACTCGTTAGTTTTGCTGAACAACAAGCTAAGAAAAATGGTGCAAAAACAATGCAATTAGAGTTGTTGGTTCCCACAGATTTTTTACACTCAGACAAAGTATTCTTACGCAATTGGTATTCGAGAATAGGTTATCGTAAAACTGCTGAACATGATGTTGATTTTGTCCATGAGGGGCTTTCTAATTTACTTAAAATTGGTTGTGTAGCCGAAATTTATCATAAAAAACTTTAAGTATTTTCACAGAAAAATAAAACAATTACATGGCTTCAGGTTTTTTTGCATTGTTAGATGATGTAGCAGTACTTATGGATGATGTTGCGGCAATGGGTAAGATTGCTACTAAAAAGACTGCAGGCATACTCGGAGATGACTTAGCTGTTAATGCTGAGAAGGCATCAGGTTTTCTTTCTTCAAGAGAAATTCCTGTTTTATGGGCGATAACAAAAGGTTCGTTTCTTAATAAGTTAATCATTCTGCCTTTTGCTTTTCTGTTGAGCGCTTTTTTTCCAATGGCTATTATTGTACTGTTATTGATAGGTGGAATTTATTTAGCGTATGAAGGTGCTGAAAAGGTGTATGAATATTTTGTGCCACATAAACATTCAAAAAGTAATACTGAGATTGAAATAGTTTCTAAAGAAGAAGTTTTAGTTCAAGAAAGAAAGAAGATAAAATCGGCTATTGTTACAGACTTTATTTTGTCTGTTGAAATTATAATTATTGCACTAGGTACTGTCGTAGAAAAATCTATTCCTGTTCAAGTTATAGTAGTGTCTATGGTTGCAATAATTGCAACTGTGGGGGTTTATGGAATAGTAGCTATCATTGTAAGAATGGATGATTTTGGCTATAAATTAATTTCACTTAATCACAATGAAAAAAGCCTACCACATCGTGTAGGAAGTTTTTTGGTTTATGCGCTACCTCAAGTAATTAAATTACTAACGGTTGTAGGAACACTAGCTATGACTTTAGTTGCAGGAGGAATATATGTTCATAATATTCAATATTTGCATGATCTTTTACATGGCATACCATCGCTGTTGGCAGAGTTTATAGTTGGATTAACAGTTGGGCTAATTGCTCTTTTATTTGTAAAAGCATTTAAAAAACTAGTTAAGAGTAATGGCTAAGTTTGAAATGAGACAGCGAATTTTCAAATTGAAGAGAACAAAAAAAACTATCGCAAATAAAAAAGCCCCAACATTGTTGAGGCTTTATAATATTTATAAGTGAGTATTACTCTTCTGTTTCTATCTTAACGGTTTTCTTGATAATCACTTTTTCTCCATCTTTATACTTACAAGTCTTAGTTGTTACACCATCTTTGCTAGTTGAAGAACATTTAGACTTACTACAGCTTTTTCCTTTAGAACATTTTGATTTTGAACTACAAGACTTTTTAGAAGAACAACTTCTTTTACTTTCGCATCCAGAATAAGCTGCACATTTTCCATGATAATCATCACCTCCATAAGAAGAATCGCATTGGGTAGATGATTTTTCACATCTAGATTGTCCACAATGGGATTTGCACATATGTATACAAATCATTACTATGAACATTGTGGCTAATGTTGTACCAATAGATACAAGAATTGTTTTTTTCATTCTATATTTTTTAATTTGAGTAAATATAAGACTAATAGTGTTGGCTGAATATTAAATATTTAACAATAACGAAACTTATTGTTAAATAAATCGTTTACTAATAAAAATCACAAGGCAAATACAAATTATATTGATAACATTTTACTAAGTATTAAAATCGCAATCATCTTTTAAATTCTAACGAATTATTAATGTGCGTGAAAATGTTAACCCAATTAATTTGAGAATTATGCTAAAAAAAATCACTACCCTCATTTTAACAGTATCCTTAGTAGCATCAATAAATGCGCAAGAAAATCAAGGAGCAATTAATGACAATTACAATCCTGTAAATGGTCAATACATTAATCCATCTAACATTGTAGATGCTAAACCTTGGTTAGATATTAATATTGTTGGAGCCAGTGCATTTATTAGAAATAACTACGCTTTCTATCCAGGTACAACTTTATTAAATTTTAGTTCATTTGAAAGTCAACCAAACTTTAATAATAATGTTAAAACTATTAATGGTTATGCAGATTTTGATGTTAGAGGGCCATCTGCAAGTATTGTACTTGGGCAGCATTCTGTTTCATTATTTACAAACGTACGAGGAATGGCAAATGTTGTAAATGTTCCGGGTGTGGTTGGAAAAATGGCAACTGAAGGTGGGATTACATGGGCTGATACAGGAATATATAACGTAGATAATGTAAGAATTAAATCTATGACTTGGGGAGAGCTTGGGATTACTTACGGTAAAATTTTAAAAGCTAGAGGGAACAGAATGTTAACGGGTGCAATTAGTGTTAAACGATTATTTGGTTTTCAGAATGCAAGCGTATTGGTTGATGATGGAAGTGTTGATGTATATGATTTAGAAAGCGCCAGTTTGTTAAGTGCTAATAGTAAATACTCTTATGCTGAACCAAGTTTTAATGCTGGAAGAGGTTGGGGAACGAACATTGGAGTTACTTTCAAAAAAATGAAAAAAGATGTTACGCACTACATGCCTCATTCTAAAATGAGTGGATGCGAACAAATTAATTATAAATATAAAATTGGAGTGTCTTTATTAGATCTGGGATACATTAACTTTAATCAAGGTTCATATTATGGTACCTATAAAGAAAACACGATTGTTAATGACATCAATTCTGCTCAGGATGTAAGTGATGAGACAAAAGCAATACAAGAGGGAACAAGTTTTACGGCTTCACTTCCTGCGGCTGCTTCTGTTCAATTTGATTATAACGTTAATGATAAAGTATATTTAAATGGAACTGTTATTCAACGTATTCCGATGGCAAATACTTATGGAGTAGAAAGGGCAAATTTATTGGCTGTTTCGGCTCGGTATGAAACTAAGTTCTTTGGCGTTGGATTACCAATTACGCTTCAAAATTATGATTACAAAACTACTCAGGTAGGTTTGGCAATTAGGTTGGCTAACTTAACAATAGGTTCAGATAATTTTTTGCCAATATTTATTAAACATGATGTAAAAGCGGCAGATATTTATTTCAGTTTAAAGTTAACGATCTTTAAAAGTCCTGCTTGCAAAGAAAAGAAAAGGAAAAAATCAGGACGAAGAGGAACTGTAAATTGTCCGGCTTGGAATTTTTAGCAAGAGCTTTATTTTAATAGTAATTATTTATAACGTTTTATTATATCTTTAGCAGCCATAAAATGCTGTAAATTAACTATGCCAATTACATTTAAACAATTAAAAGGACCTAAAGGGTTGCCAGTAATTGGTAGTATTCATAAAATAGATTTACCCAATTTACATAATCAGTTAGAGAGTTGGTCGGAAGAGTATGGGAAGGTGTATAAGCTCATTTTAGGACCATCTAAACTAACTGTAATTACAGATCCAGAAGTAATTCAACTAATTTTAAGAGAAAGGCCAGATAAATTTAGAAGGATGTCTAAAATGGATGAGGTGATGACGGAAGTGGGGGTGAATGGAGTTTTTAATGCAGAAGGTGAGGATTGGAAAGCTCATAGAAGAATTGTAAATAAAGGATTAGATGTAAAACATCAGCAGCAATTTTATCCGGAAGTTGTTGCTACGCTAGAGCGTTTGTTTAATAAGTGGAATAATGCAGTTGGTCAAAATCAGGAAGTAGATGTGCAACAAGATTTGTTAAGGTTTACAGTAGATGTTACTACCTCTTTGGCATTTGGTTATAAAATGAACACCTTAGAAGAGGAGGGAGGAGTTATTCAGGAGCACTTGGAAAAAATATTTCCAATGATTTTTAAACGAATAAATGCACCTATCCCTTTTTGGCGTTATTACAGAACAAAAACAGATAAAGTGTTTGATAACGCTGTTGTGGAGATTAATAAATTAGTTGATGAATTTATTGTAAGTGGTAAAAAGAAGCTGGCTGACAACCCTAAATTAAGAGAGCAACCATCTAATTTTTTAGAAAGCTTGTTGGTGGCTGCTGAAGAAGAAGAAAGCATAACAGACGAAGATGTAAGAGGTAATCTGCTTACTATTTTAATGGCTGGTGAAGATACTACAGCACATACACTTGCTTGGGCAATTTATTTATTAGCTGAGCATCCAGAAATTCAAACAAAACTATGCGAGGAAGCAAATACAGTTTTAGGAGATGATAAATGGCTGAAAGATTACAGTAGCAATACCTTGTTAGTTTATACTGAAGCTGTTGCATTGGAGACTATGCGGCTTAAACCTGTTGCTCCCTTGTTATTTAATGAGCCATTAGAAGATATGGAAGTAAATGGCTATCTCTTTAAAAAGGGGTGTAAGCTGTTAATGGAAACACGTTATGCTTCAATGCAGGAAGAGAACTTCTCTAATCCTGAGCAGTTTAGACCTGAACGATGGATTAAGCAAGAACAAGGAAAATGCCCGATGGGACATGATACTAAAGCCTATGTTCCGTTTGGTGCTGGACCACGATTTTGCCCTGGAAAGAATTTGGCTTTATTGGAAATGAAGTTGGTGTTGTCCATGTTAATGAAAAATTTTTCTGTTGAATTAATTACTCCAAAAGAAGAAGTTAAAGAGATTATGGCATTTACTATGATGCCTTCTAGCTATCAAGTTAAGCTGACCAAAAGAAAATAATTACAACACAATGTAACTTTTTGGTGTTTCGTTACACTTACTTAATAGAACACAAAATGTGTTATTAATGACAAAAGATAAACAACAACATTTCTTAAAGCTTTACGAACCAATTCATGATCGGTTCGAACGTTTCTGCAGAGCACGAGTTTATGGAAATATGGAGTATCAAGATTTAATGAATGATACACTTCTTGTAGCTTTTGAAAAGCTAGACACTTTGAAATCAGAAAAAGCTTTTTTGTCGTTTTTAATCGGAATTAGTGTTCGGATATTAGCTAATCATCACAAAAAAAATAAAGAAGATTCAATAGCTGATCCGATTAAGTTTGATTTGCAAGATGTAAATGCAAATACAGAAAGAGATGCTGAAGTGTATCTATTACATAAAGCATTGGCAATTTTACCAGAAGAACAAAGAGAATGTATTATTCTGTTTGAGATTTCAGGCTTTTCAATAAAAGAGATTATGGAGATACAAAGTGTTTCAGAATCTGCTGTAAAGCAACGATTGAAAAGGGGTAGGGCAAAATTAATTGAGATTTTAACGTTTGAATCTGATTACAAAAAGGAGGTGCAACATGGAACAAGATAATAACAAACGATTAGACGAATTGTTTAATCAGGCCAAAAATGAACCTTCTAAAATTTCTTTTGAAGAAACGAAAGGGCAATTCATTAAATCTAAAGGAAGCATTGGTAATGTTTCAACAGGTAAAGTGGACACACTTTCTGAGCTTGCTCAATTTTCTAACTTAAAAACGTTAATTATGATATCTACAATAAGTATAATAACCGTTAGCGCAATAATGCTGACGAGCACTTTTAATTCAGAAGAAATAAAATCCAAGAAAGAAAACA
>JAESUI010000097.1 GCA_016763135.1 Flavobacteriales bacterium | reverse complement strand
ATTTCTTTCATTTTCTTTTTTACAATTTCATTGTACTCTTCTCTGGTAACAACCTTTCCTTCTGTTGGTTCTGTTAATTCTTCCGTAGGAATTTCTTTAAATTCCATTTCGGTAGCTGTTAATGTTTTTTTATCTTTTTTTGAAGTTAATTCTAAGATCATTCCTGGGAGTTGCCCATATTTTTCTGGGCCAATAGAAACAGGGATTTCAGTTGTAAACCAAGCTTCTAAAGTTTCGGTTGAATCTGTATAAGTTGCTTTTAGACAAGGATAGCTCATGATAATTTTCATCTCACCAGTTATTTTCCATGTTATTTTTTTTGGTTCTCCTTTTATTAAA
The DNA here is from genome assembly GCA_016763135.1 of Flavobacteriales bacterium. Lineage (GTDB taxonomy): Bacteria > Bacteroidota > Bacteroidia > Flavobacteriales_E > Vicingaceae. Next base: position 4,457 of record JAESUI010000097.1, on the reverse strand, counting down.
AAGGTTTTACCCATAAAATCTTGCTGTTCTACAAAAACATTAGAATCTGCATTTATAAAAGTTTGATTGTTAGCGTTAGAATACCTTCTCATCATTCTTTTCATCATGTTTTTCTCATTGTCATCTTCTTCAACTTTTACATTAACATACATAGATGCGCTTTGATTAAAAACGAGTTGTTTCTTAAAAGTCATTGATTCAGGAACCATATCTGCCCATTGTGCCCAACCTTGCTCTTCAGCTTTTTTCATGTCGGGCTTAGTATTAATTACTTCTGTGTAAATTATTTTACCAGATGTTGTTTGTGCTTGAGTTCCTAAAATGGAAGTTGTAATAATTAAAAGAGATAGAATGTATTTCATACTTAGAAGTTTAAATGTAAATATAATATGTAATCATTTCACCTACTCTCCTTTATACACATGAGGGTATGTGAAATGATAAATGGTTTTAAAACCAATTAGACTATACAAAAACGAAAAGGTTTAATCTTATTATTCTGGCCAGCGAGGAGTGTCTTCATCACTCCATAAAACTCCCCATTGTATTTCAGAAAGCTTACCATTTTCAAACCAAAGATTAAGGCTTGCTGGTAAAAAGCTTATCAATTTTTGGTCAATTTCACCATCAGATAAATCTTCTAATTCATTATCACCCAAATCTTCATTCTCTAATAATTGTAGTACTTCATCTATTTCTTTTCCGATGAGTTTATTGCCATTGAATAAACAATCTGGAGAACTTATCGATATGGTAGTTAATTTCCAATTATCTTCTTCATCAAAAGAAACAGAAAACTCATGTTCGTCATAATGCCATGATTCAGTTAAATAACCATCTTCTTCTCCAGAAGCGTTATAAGAATCAATTTCATCTGCTTCACCAATTAAGTGTTTTAATTTCTCTTTGGTGCATCCGAACTGAATATCTCCTAATCCGTTGCCAATTGTTATGTCTGTGATATTAACTTTCATAGTTTAAAGTACTTTTTTCCAGCATCTTTTTCTTTTGTGCTGAATGTTTTCATAATTTTTCCAGTTCTGAATAACCTTTTGGTTGGTTTCAAAAATACCAGTAGTTTCCATTTCCGTTACTCCATATTTTTCCATCACTTTATGTAATTCATAAAATAATATTGCGGTTACTCCTTTTGCTTGGTATTTTGGTAAAATACCAGTTAACATTAAGTCAATAACTTTAGGGTGTTTTAGTGCTTTCTTAAGGTGGTACCATCCAAATGGGAATAAACTACCGTTTGCTTTTTGTAAGCCTTCAGAAAGAGACGGTAAGCCTACAATAAAGGCTACAAGTTTTTCTTCTTTATCAAATACAAGTTTAACAAACTCAGGATTTAGTAGTAATAAATATCGTTTGATATAGTACTTAATCATTTCTTCATCTAGGTGAACTACGCTGAATAAATCTTTAAACGATTCGTTTAATATTTCGAATAATTGAACAGCATAACTTTGTAGCTCTGAAGTACTAGAAAAACTTTTCACTGTTAATTCACTTCTTTTCATTACGATTCCAGCACCTCTCTTTGCTTTTTCGGGTATTCCTTCTAAGAATAAACGAAATTCTATCCAATCAATTTCTTTTTCGTAACCTAGTTTAACTAAATGGTCTTTGTAATAAGCATGATGGTATTCTGAAGCTGCAGAAGGTAAGTGGTCAAATCCTTCAACCAACATTCCTTGGTGGTCTAGATTAGTAAAACCAAGTGGTCCTTGAACTTCATTCATTCCTTGTTCTTTTAGCCATTTTTCGGCTGTAGCAAAAAGAGCTTCAGATACTTCGTTGTCATCAATAAATTCTGATCTACTAAACCTACCTACTTTTGTGTTGGTTTTTTCATTGTACATGTTATTGATGATTCCACCAATTCTACCAACACATTTCCCATCTTTATATGCAGTCCAAAATTTCGCTTTACAAAATCTAAATGCAGGATTAAACTCAGCTTGGAGAGCTTTAGCTTCATCTTTTTTAAGAGGTGGTACCCAGTAACTATTCCCTTTGTAAATATCAAATTGAACATTTACAAAATCCTTAAATCCTTTGGTATCTTTTACTTCTTTAATTTCAATTGCCATTTCTTAGAAGTTATTCTGTTACTTTTTTAAGATTATCATCAATCACTAAAAAATCTATTAACTTTTCAAATCGTTTTAATTCGCTAGGACCTCCATCGCGATCTAATATTTTTTTCTTATTCCCTTTATAAACAATATATAAATAAACAGATGGTATGTCTGTCATTTTTGAATCATATTTATCCTTCAATTCAAACAAGTTTATAACCTCTATTTGAGATTCAATTTCTGATAGCTGCTTCTGTGATAGTTTTTTTGTGTGCTTTCCTTCTTTTTCGGTAAAAGAGAAGCCTTCGTAAACAACATTTCCAGTATTAAAAATAGTTATCTTATAGTTTGGACATTTCCCAAAACATGGAGTTCTTTCCATCGTTAAAAAAATACTTTCTTTAACTGGTATTATTTCTTGGGTAGTTGATGAAGAGTTATCTGTTACTGGAGTACTCTGTTTACATGAAAAGAGCAATATTGTTGATATTAAAAGAATTACTCTCAATGTATAGTTATTTTCCTTTCTTTTTTTGTTGCTGTATTGATTGAGCATCTTTCATGCGCTGCTCAAGTTTAGCTGCAAACCCAGATTTTTTCTTTTTCTTTTTTGTTTTGTTTGCTTGAATTTTAGCGTGCAGTTTATCTTCATCAACAATCCATTTTCTTATTGCATATTGTTGACCAATTGTAATAACATTAGCTATTAAATAATAAAGACTTAACCCCGCAGCATAACTGTTAAAAAAGAATAACATCATTACTGGCATTAGGTAAGTCATTATTTTCATTTGACTTGCCATTGCACCACCAGCATCTCCACCCATGCCCGAAGTCATTTGACTATTTACTTTAGTATAAAAGATCATAGAAACAGCCATCATCAATGTAAATAAACTAATATGGTCACCATACATTGGGATGTCAAAACCTAAATCATAAATAGAATCGTAAGTGGACAAGTCTTCTGCCCATAAAAAACTTTTCTGACGTAAGTCAAATGTTGCCGGAAAAAAACGGAATAAAGCAAAAAGTATAGGCATTTGTATTAACATAGGAATACAACCCGCCATTGGGTTGACGCCTGTTTGTCGGTACAGAGCCATTGTTGCTTGTTGTTTTTTCATTTTATCATTTCCAAACTTTTTGGTTAGCTCAGCAATTTCAGGTTTTAACACCTTCATTTTAGCGCTACTGAGATAAGTCTTCCATGTAATAGGGAAGAGGATCATTTTAATGATAAAGGTTAAAAGAAGTATTGTTAACCCAATACTCATACCTGTGTTGTTCAGGAATGAAAAGATGTTTCTAATAACATATTTATTAACTTGTTTAATGACAGGCCAACCAAAATCAATGGAATTTTCTATTCCAACTCCAGCTTCTTCAAGAAGATCATACTTATTTGGCCCGAAATAATATTGCATGGCATAAGACTCATTATTTCCACCTTTAAATGGGATTTCAAGAAAAGTTGACATCCCTTGAACGTATTTGTTTGATTTCCCTTCCTCTATTTCTATTGTTTTAATATCAAACTCTCCTTTCGATTCTCTTGCAGCTCCAACATTAAAGGGTTCGTTTTTAGCAATTAAGGCAGTATTGAAATATTGTTGTTTAAACATTATCCAGTTTATCGAAGTTTCTAACTCTTCACCTTCATATTTCATAGGGCTTATGTAGTCAACTTCTTCGTTGGAATATTGATAATATATGGTGCTAATGTTTTGTTGGTTTTTAATTGTCTTTTCTTGAGTAGGAGTAAACATGCTCCAGTTTAAGTAATAGGAGAATCCTTCTGATATTACTTCGTTAAAACCAACCGAATTAATTTCAAAATCAACTAAATAGGAGTTTCCAGAAATTGTGTACTTATACTCTAGGTATTTGTCTTTAGAGGTAGAATAAAGTTTCATTGAAAAACTTTTAGAATTTTCTCCTTCTATTTTAAAAGATCTATCACCTGTTTCAAAGAAGAGATCCTCGGTATTAACAACTTTAGTTCCACCTAAGCCATCTTTTGTAGTTAATTCTAAATTGAATTTAGAGGAGTCTTTATGGAATAAAAATAAAGGTAGAGAATCGTAAGTATGGAATTCTTTTAACTCTACAGAGCTAACTCTACCACCTTTTTTAGATATGGTGACTTTAATTTTTTCATTTTCAATGATATAATCTTCATCTTCTCCAGTAGCTACATTAGCAAAAGTTCCATATTTAACTAGAGTTTCAATGTTTTTAATTGAGTCTAGACTGTTGCTATCAATAGAGTTTTCAATTGTTGCAGATGAGCTATCAGAAGTTGTGTTGACTGTAGTTATTTTTTGTTCTTTGTCAACTTGTTCTTGTTTTGCTTTTTGTGTTTTTTCGGCT
>JAESUI010000096.1 GCA_016763135.1 Flavobacteriales bacterium | reverse complement strand
TATAAACCAAAAGATATTGTTAGTGGTGATTTTTATTGGATAGAAAAAAAGAAAGATAAAGTTTATTTTGCTGCTGTTGACTGTACGGGTCATGGTGTTCCTGGAGCATTTATGAGCATCGTTGGTTATAATGCGTTGAATGAAGCTCTACGGACAAACGATGATCCAGGTAGTATATTGGATGCATTAAATAAAGGGATTAGTAAAACGCTACATAATAACGCTATGGGTCCTACAACGAAAGATGGTATGGATTTAGCCTTGTGTTGTTATGATGCTAAAACGAAAGAATTACAATATGCTGGGGCATACAATCCTTTATATTTAATTAGAGATGGAGAAGTAAATCAGCTTAAAGCAGATAAATTTGCTATTGGGAGCTATTATGAAGATGCTTCTAAAAAATATACAAACCATGTAATACAGTTGCAGGAAAAAGACTACATATATGTTTTTTCTGATGGGTATGCCGATCAATTTGGAGGACCAAAAGGGAAGAAGTTCATGTATAAACGATTTAGAGATTATTTATTAACGCTAAATGGTAAAAGCATGAATGCCCAGAGAGATTTTTTAAATAATACAATTGAACAATGGAAAGGTCCTTTAGAGCAAATTGATGACATCCTTGTTGTTGGGATGCATGTGCCTTAACCTTATTGTCTTCATCTGACTTTTCTCTTATAAAATAAACTTGACTTGCGTTCTAAAGATGCTTAAATTTGTCGGTCAAACGTGATAATTTATCGACAAATGAAACACTTTAAACTATTTTACTTAGGCTTACTGTTAATACTAATTTCCTCGCAACAATTATTTTCTCAAGCTCCAGATGGAGTTAATTATCAGGCGGTTGTAAGAGGCCCATTAGGATTGCCTTTAAACAACCAAGCTGTAAGTGTTCGTTTTTCAATTCATCAAGGGTCTCCAACAGGAACAGTAGTTTTTACTGAAACACATGCTACAACGACTAATCAACTTGGGCTCATTAATTTAGAATTAGGGAGTATAAATAATGGGGCATTTTCTGCAATAAATTGGAGCACAGGGGGTGCATATTATTTGCAAATAGAAGTTGATGCTGGATCAGGTTTTGATGATTTAGGTGCCTCACAATTGCTTTCGGTTCCTTATGCGCTGTTTGCTAAATCTGCAGCCACAGGTGTTCAAGGATTTAATAGTTTGATAGATACTGTTGCTGCAACTGCTGCTACTTGTCCAAATGGAGGTTATGAAGTACGTGCAGGTTTAGATGCTAATGCTAATACTGTATTAGATGCAGGAGAAGTTACAAGTTCATTTGTTGTTTGTAATGGATTAAATGGTGCCGCAAATGTAAATGATACATCAGCAACAAATGAGATACAAACATTAAGTATAAATACTACTAACGACACTATATTTTTAAGTAATGGTGGTGGGTTTGTTGTTTTACCTTCACTTGGAGTTGATAATGATTGGGTTCAAGGGACTGGGATAGTATATAATAATACTGATTTAGTAGGGATAGGAACCGCTACACCAATACACTCATTAACAGTAGTTTCAACTGATACGGTTATAGCAAGTTTTACTGGGACTGGTCCAGATGCTGCTGTAATATCTGTTTGGGGAACAAACCCTAATGCTTTTGTCGGCTCTATTTTTCTTTCTGGATCAGATTCAGCTATTATTGGCTTGGATCCTACACAAGGAATACTGTACCTTGCAAATAATACCCCAAATGGACATGTTGTTGTAGCAGCAGATAGCTCTGTGTCAATGAATGGAATTAGTGTTGGTAATGTAGCCTCAAACTTGATATATAATAAATCTCCAAGCATCTATAATGAAGCTGATACTATATTTAACTATTCAACAAGTGGTGCAAATTTACATGTTAATCAAGGAGCTTTTATGACTGATTCACTATACTTGTTAGGTGGTAATTTAACCCCTGGGTATGTTTTGGCAAATGGCGGGAATGGAAAGGCAGTTTGGATAGACCCTTCCACACTCAGTTTAGGTGGAGTTTGGCAATCGAATACTCCAGATATTTATTTTAACACAGGGAAAGTTGGTGTTGGCACAACAACTCCTTTTACTATACTCAATGTTGTATCTCCAGATACTATTGGAATATACACACAAGGGACAAATGTTTTTGGAACTTTTAATGTAACACAATCTTTAGCAAATGGAATGACTGGGGAGCTTTATATCACAGGAGCTGATACTGTTTTTCAATCATTAGAACCTTTAAATAATTCCTTTTCTATAAACTATCCAAAAGTAGGGGGTAAAATAAAGCTCCAAACAGATACAGTTCAGTTTTCTGCAAATGGACTACCTAAAGTAGTTACTCAAAATATTGGAGATTTTTATAATAAAGATACTATATATACTGATGGGTTATATGTTAATGATAATGCAGGAACAATTGGGAATGTGTTAACTGATGTAGGTGGAGGAAGAGCTCAATGGCAAGGTTTACCACAACCAATCAATTTTAGCGTGAATTCCTCAACTACAGCTATTTCATCAGGGACACTTACTCAATTAGTATTTAATAATATTGAATATGATAATGGAGGAAACTTTAACGGTGGGCTTGGGCAGTTTCAAGCTCCAGAAACAGGGGTTTACCATATTGATGCTACAGTAACATTTGATGCTTCAACTAACTATGAAGTTCAATTACAAATATTGAGAAATGGAGGTACATATAAAACAGTTGTTGTTTATACTGATGCAACAAACAACTATACCACAGCTCATATAAGTGCTGATGTATATATAGCTATTAATAATTCAGTTTCAATTGGAGTACTTCAGAATAGCTCTGGTACGATTGTTCCTTCAGGAATTGTAGCATTTAGCAGAGTTTATTTTAATGGTCATCTAGTTAGGTGATGCAGTAAAAATTTAATAAGAAAGATTATGAAAACAAAAATTACATTACTAACAGCAATATTATTCCTAAGTTTAGGATTATTTGCACAAGCACCAGAAGGTGTTAATTATCAAGCAGTAGCTCGAGATTTATCGGGAAACCCCATGATAAGTACATCATTAACAGTAGATTTTGATATTAGGGAAATCTCTGCGACAGGAACAATAGTTTATAGTCAAACCAAATCATTAAATACGAATCAATTTGGATTATTTACTGCAGAAATTGGAGTTGGCCCTGCATCATTTGGAACATTTCCTGGAATAGCTTGGGGCAGTTCAGCTTTTTATTTACAAGTAACTGTAAATGGAGATGTAATGCCAGCAACACAATTACTATCTGTACCTTATGCATTATTTTCAAAAACATCAGGTAATGGACCCCCTGGAGCACCAGGAAATAATTCATTAGCAAATGCAACACCAGAAGCATCTGGAGCGAATTGTGCTAATGGAGGAACAATGATAGATGTTGGAGTAGATGATAATGGGAATGGAACATTAGAAGCTTTAGAAATAGATTTCACTTATTATGTGTGTAATGGAGGCAGTGGGGCAGTAGGCGCAATAGGGCCTCAAGGGTCAATCGGATTAACTGGACCAACTGGAGTAGCAGGGCCTGCTGGAGCAATCGGTCCCGCAGGAGCAGTTGGAGCAACCGGTCCAGCCGGAACAACTGGGGCTACTGGATCTGTAGGTTCCCAAGGTCCAATTGGATTAACTGGGCCCACTGGACCAGCAGGTTTAATAGGGCCTGCCGGACCACAAGGGGCTATAGGACTTACAGGGCCGACAGGTTCGATAGGGGCGGTTGGAGCCACAGGAGCTCAAGGTCCAATTGGATTAACAGGAGCTGCTGGTGCAGCTGGCCCTCAAGGACCGACAGGTTTAACAGGAGCAACAGGCGGTGTGGGTCCAGCCGGTCCAGCAGGTGCAACCGGTGTAGCAGGACCAGCGGGACCAATCGGAGCTACTGGCTCTCAGGGTCCAACTGGATTAACAGGAGCAACGGGTGTTACAGGTCCACAGGGTCCAATCGGATTAACTGGAGCAACAGGACCACCTGGTACTTATACAGCTGGAACAGCTATCGATTTAACAGGAGGTATAATAACAAATACAGCACCAGATCAAACAGTCACTTTAACAGGATTAGGAGCTACAACAGTTTCTGGCACCTATCCAAGTTTCAGTATTAATTCAATAGATAATGTTAATGATGCAGATTTTGATCCAACAAATGAACACAATACTGCTTTTTGGGTTAATGGGTTAAACTTAGAACTTACTGATGGAGGTGGAACATTTCAAGTCCCTTTGACAAGTTTTGCTTCAAATGATGGTGACTGGACAGTTAACGTTAATGACATGTCTAGTGCAGTTACTGGTAATGTTGGAATAGGAGTTTCTCCTTTATATAAATTAGATGTTCAAGGGGATATTAATACTTCTACTATATTAAGGTTAAGCGGGACTGTATTTGTTGACGATAAAGCAACAAGTACATTAATTGGAGCAACAGGAAACACCTCTTTAACAGGTGTTTACAATACAATAGTTGGTCAGTTATCAGGACAATCTCTTACCACAGGGATGAGAAACACTTTATTAGGAAGGTATTCTGGAGCAGCATTAACAACAGAGAGTGATAATACTCTTATAGGATTAGGAGCAGGTCAAAATTCAATTGGCGGAAGCTCTAACACTATGATTGGATCATTTGCTGGATGGGGAGGAACTAATGCTGGCTCTGATAATACCTATGTTGGCCGAAATAGTGGTAGAAATAATTCTACTGGAGCAAATAATACCTTTGTAGGGAGTGGTTCAGGAGAGATAAATACTGTTGGAGCTAACAATACAGCTTTTGGTTTTGATTCAGGAAACAACAATGTGGATGGAACTAATAATACTTTTTTAGGATATAACACGGATGCATCGGCAAACAATTTAACAAACGCTACAGCAATTGGAGCGAATACAGTTGTTTCTACAAGTAATTCTTTAATATTAGGGAATGGTGCTGATGTTGGTATTCGAACGTCAATACCAATTTCAGCTTTAGATGTAAATGGTCAAATTACGATGAGAACTGGAGCAACAGTTGGATATATTCCCGTTTCTGATGCTGCTGGAACAGTGACATGGACTAGCCCCTCTACGGTTTTCTCTCCTGCTGTATGGTCTAGCAGTGCAGGATTAATTTTTCCAACAACATTAACAGATAATGTAGGAATAGGAACAGCTTCACCAACCGTGCCATTACATGTAGAAGGAAATACTCAAATAAATGGGGTTACTCAAATGAATGGGACTTCAGGTTTGGCTGCTACATTGAAAGTATTTGGAGGTTTAGGGGCAGGAGTTGTATATATTTTTGATGGTACAGGATCAAAAGCTTTTAGTGTTTTTAGTGGTGGACAGGTAGGTATAGGTTCAGGGCCAACAGGGTCAACTGGTATTTTGCACATTCAAGATAATGATGCTAATACTACTGGAGCATCAGGTTCTCATGTAAATATTCAAAATTTAGCAAATACTACTAACACAACAGTCGGACTTCGTTTTAGACCAGGAGGATCAACAGCTACAAATGGTGACTTTCATTATAAAGGAGCAATATTTTTTGAAGATGGTACTGGCACTAATGGAGAAGGAGACATGATATTTGCTGTAAACAATGCTGCTAGTAGTGCAAATGTTACTACCGCTGATGCCGCTATGACAATAAACACTTTAGGTAATATTGGAATTGGAACTACGGCCCCAACAGCCAAATTATCTGTAAATGAAACATCAACAAATTCTGCTTTTAGAGTTCAGCTAAGTGGAGGGACCCAATTTGTTGTCGCCAATAATGGAAACACGGCATTATATTTTAATAATACACCAGCATATAAATTAACATTGAATACGAATAGTGCTGCGAAACCTACCTCAAATGTATGGACGGTTAGTTCGGATGCCCGATTAAAAAAAGATATAAAGCCTTATAAAGGAGGATTATCAGATATTCTAAAAATTAACCCTGTTTGGTTTACTTACAATGGAAAAGCGGGAATGCCAGATGACACTGGCGTTGGAGTTATTGCTCAAGATCTACAAAAAATTGCTCCATATATGGTGAATACTTGGACTTATGTTGAGGGTAGTGAAGATGAGATTAATCCAAGAACAGATGGTTTAAAAACAGATTATTTAGGTGTTGATAATGGAGCGATGACTTACATGCTAATAAATGCAGTTAAAGAGCAACAAAAAATGATAGAACAATTGAAAAAGGAAATAGAAGATTTAAAGAATAATAAATAACCCTATTTATATGAAGCGAATAACCAACATATCCATAATCTTACTACTATTAATTAGTAGTAGTTCATTTGGTCAAATTACACTTGGTAGGCAAGTAATCGGTAGTACAGGTGGTTTTGCTACAGGAACCAATATTTCTGTTTCTTCAACAGTTGGTGAGGCTGTTGTGCAGACATTGTTTTCTACTAACATGATTTTAACTCAAGGGTTTCAACAAACACTTAGAATAGATAGTTCTAATGTTATTTATGAAGTAATAAACGAATCTTGCGTTGGAGCTAAAAATGGATCAATATTTATTGATAGTGTTATAGGTTGTCCAGGGCCATACCAACTTATATTAACTCAAATAAATGATACTACAAAACTTGGGCAGGATACATTAAGTACAGGTGATTATATAGTGACTATATTTGGTTCAAACGGAATTTGTAATAATCCTTTTATCATTTATGTAGGGTTAGACAGTGATGAAGATTGTACATTAAAATTCTACACAGGAATTACTCCTAATGGAGATGGTAAAAATGATACGTGGACAATTAAAGGATTAAAAGGAAAAGGTACGGTAATAGTGTTTAACCGTTGGGGGCAAAAAGTATTTGAATCAACGGGATACAATAATGATTGGGGAGGAACATCAAACGGAAATATTTTACCAGATGGAGATTACTATTATGTAATAAATTGTGATGATGGGAATGATTACAAAGGACCTTTAACCATATTAAGAACGAGATAGAAAGTAACAACCATGAAAAAACTACTCTATATAATAATTGCCATTAGCATATTTGTAAGCACAGCAAAAGCACAACAGCTACCATTAAGCAGTTTATATAACGTTAACAAATTTCAAATAAACTCAGCTTATGCAGGATTTAACAATTGCTTAGAAGGTTATTTAAGTCATCGTTCACAATGGGTTGGAATTAACGGAGCTCCTACAACCAATTATTTAAGCATTCATTCTGGTGTTGGAAAAAATATGGGTTTAGGAGCCAATATTGTTTACGATAAAACAGATATTATTTCTAAATTTTCTGGTGGTTTATCTTATGCTTATCGCATTCAATTAGGACAAGAACACAACCTTCGTTTTGGAATTTCCGCAGGATTATACCAAGTTAATATCAATCTATCTAACGCCATTGTAGATGATGTAAACGATGAAATTGTACTTGGAGGAAACCAATCAAGTATAGCATTTAACAATGACTTTAGTTTATTTTACAATTACAAAAAACTACAAATAGGAGTTTCAATCCCTCAAATACTAGCAACAAATGCCAAGTTCAATTTAAGCAATACTGAAGGTGGTTTTGGGTTAAAACGACATATTGTTAGCTATTTGGGCTATGATGCAAATATCAGTAAGAAACTAAGTTTACAACCTTCAGTACTTTATAAAACGTTTAATGGCCGTCAAAATCAAATAGATTTTAATGGGCAAATAACCTACAACAAAATGTTGTTTATTGGAGCAGGTTACAGAACAAATGCTGGTTTATTAGCTCGGTTTGGAATGAACATTAAAGAATTATTCACCGTAGCTTATGCCTATGAGTTTTCTAGTGGAGATATTGGCTCAGTATCAAGCGGTTCGCACGAAATTATGTTGGGGATTAAATTTTGTAAAGATAAAAACGAAAAAGTAGTAGAAGTTGTTCCTGTTATTGAACCTGAATTTATATTTAAAGAAAAAGAGATAGAAAGACCCGCAAGAGAAGAAGAAACTTTAGAACCAACACCTGAACCTATTCTTGTCTCAGAAGAAAAAATAGAAGAACCTAAAGAACTTGATAGAAGTGTCTTTGATTTAAAAGTTGAATTCCCCTTAAACAACACTAAGTTTAGTGATTCTTTTAAGGCCTCTTTAGATAAAATCGTAAAAGTAATGGTAGAAAATCCAGATCTAAAAGTCGAAATAATTGGCCATTCTTGTGATTTAGGTTCAAATAAAGTAAAAGAAAACATCGCTAAAGATAGAGCCAATGTGGTAAAAGCTTATTTAGTACAAAAAGGGGTAAACACCAACAACATTAGCACTAAAGGAATGAGCGATAGTCAACAAGTTGTTGCCAATACATCAGAACAAAATAGACAACAAAACAGAAGAGTAGAGTTTGTTTTAAAGTAAATGGAATATTGACAAGCTTTTTAAATACTCATATAATATCAGATATTTATTCATGTTTAATAATTGACTGACTATTGAATCAATGAGTTTTGTTTCACAATACTTCGTATATTTGAAATGCTTTAACATTTTAAATATATGTCTTTCTGTTTTTAAAGATAATCCCCTATACGGTTTTAGGTTCTATGGAAAACTCCCTTAGAATGTATTTTATATGTTGAAGCGACCTAAGTAGGGGTGTTTTTACTCTGCTTAAAATAGTTTGATGTTCTTATAAAGTTTTGTTGAAAAAGGCAAGAGAAAACATTGTAATTTTTGTCATAAGAAAAATCAATTATATCTTCTTTT
>JAESUI010000095.1 GCA_016763135.1 Flavobacteriales bacterium | reverse complement strand
TTATTCATTGCCCAGCCAACCATTCTGGAACTTCTTCCAGAACCTAAATATTTAGCTATTGTACCATAAGAAGTTGCTCTTCCTTTAGGAATTTCTCTACAAACTTGATAAACCAGTTGAAAGAAGTTTTCGCTATTTTTTGAATAATTCAATCGAATTGAAATTTCAAATAATGAATGCTATGCCCCTTTTCTGTCCATAGTTTTTCGTAAAAAGTTTTAATAGAAAGGATTTCCTGTGTTTTGGAATCCAACTTTTCTATTCCTTCGCCATATAAACTAAATGTGCTTTCAAGTAATTTAAAATTACAGCGATTAACCTCATCTAAAGTGTATCTAAAAAACCCTTCGTGATCGGTTTTTAAATGAATAATTCCATTTGGGTTTAGAAAAGTTTTGTATCGCTCAATAAACATCGGTGATGTTAATCGTTTACGTTCTAACCTATCTTTTGGCTGAGGGTCAGGAAATGTTATCCATATTTCATCCACTTCATTCTCAGCAAAAAAAGAAGCAATATGATCAATCTGTGTTCGGATAAAGTAAACATTGTCCATTTGGTTTTCGAAAGCTATTTTTGCTCCTTTCCAAATACGGTTTCCTTTAATATCTACACCAATAAAGTTTTTCTCAGGAAAATGTTCTCCCATTCCTACAGAATATTCACCTTTACCACAACCTAATTCTAATACAATTGGATGATTATTTTTAAAAATTTCAGACCTCCATTTTCCTTTAAGGGGATGATCTTTTCTGAAAACTTCTTTAGTTGTGGGCTCAACAACATTGTTAAATGTTTTCATTTCTGCCCATTTCTTTAATTTACCTTTTCCGCCCATATTTGCTTTTATTCCGACTCAAAAAAATCAGCATATTTATTTAAGTGAGTTAAGATGCCTTCTTGTAATTTTACTCCTTCCTCTTCTGTTTCAACATTTTTTAAGCCTCTAAATTGTTTTACTAAAGGAATTAGAAAAAGGTGTAATTGATCATGAGGTTTTCCTTCCATTGTGCATTCAGTAAAAATGGTTTTCATTTCTTTGTTTAGATCTTCTCCCTTAGTATTAAAAGCAACTAAGCTTACATCTTTAATTTCATTATTTATAATTGCAAGCATTCGTTTAATTCCAGCAGTTGTCTCTGAGTTAGCACTCCATTTTTCACCATCATTTAGATGCAATTTTTCTTCCTTCTTTTTTGATTTAGCTGCTTTTCTTGTTTCTTTTATCCAATTAATTAACGCTGTTTGTTGTTCGGCACTTAGTTTTGCTTCAGCATGTGTCCAGGTGTATTCGTTTAACGGCATTTCCCCTTCTTCAACTTCCTCAGCCATTTCTTCTAATTTATGATCTTTCTTCTTCACATCATAAGTGCTCCATTTCGAAAAATTTAACTCCTCTTGGGCTTCATCAATATGATGTTTTACCCACCATGAGACAGGAGCAATATTGCTATACCAAGGGTAGTTACTCTCATTGGAGTGACAATCATAGCAAGAAGATTTAAGTATTGATGCAATTTCTCTAGGAGGCTCAGTTATCTCAATAAAATCATCAGCAATATTTATTTTAGGATTGGTTTTGTCAATTCTGAAAAATTGAATAGCTATCACTATAATCAGTAGGCCATACAGTATCTTTTTTTTCATAATGATGATTATTTGAAAGTTTCTATTATACAAATTTAAGTAACTTTATAAATTAACTATTCAAAATAAGTTTAATTTAAATCACACAATTAATCATGGGAAGTAGGATAATTTATTACAGTATAATTTTACCTATTGCTCTTTTACCATATCCTTTATTGTATTTGTTTTCTAATTTTTTCTTTTTCCTCTTATTTGGATTAATTGGCTATAGAAAAAAGGTGGTTTTTAAGAATATTCAAAATTCTTTTCCTGAGAAAACAGTTAAGGAACAACAATTAATTATGCGGAATTTCTACAAACATTTTTGTGATTTAATTGTAGAAAGTTTAAAAGGGTTTGTTATTTCTGAAAAACAACTTAAAGAACGATTTAGTATAGTTAATGCAGAAATTGCAAACCAGTATTTTAAAGCAGGAAAAGATGTGATTTTTGTTGGAGGACATTATAATAATTGGGAGATATTAGCACAAGGGGTGAGTCTAGAATTAAAGCATCAAATAATCGGAATTTATAAACCATTAAGTAATAAGTATTTTGATGGTAAGATGAAAAAATCTAGAGAAAAGAAAGGAATGTTATTATGCCCAATAAAGGAAACAAAAGCATTTTTAGATAAGGATTTTGGAAAACCTAAAGGGACAATTTTTGCAATTGATCAAAGCCCTGGAAATCCAGGAAAAAGTTATTGGATGCAGTTTTTAAATCAAGATACACCAGTTCTGTTTGGTGCAGAAAAATATGCTAAAGAATATAAATCGCCTGTTATTTTTTGCACCATAAATAAGGTTAAAAGAGGTTATTATCAGGGAGTATTAAGTTTAATTGAGGCTACTCCAGAAGAAACTCTTTATGGAGAAATTACTGAAAGCAACACAAAAGCTTTAGAAAAAGATATTATTGAAAATCCGCAATTTTGGTTATGGACACATAGGCGATGGAAGCATAAAAGAAAAGTTGCAGATTGAAAAGCCAAAAGAACATATTAGTTTGTCCGTTAGATTGGGGCTTGGGGCATGCAACTCGATGTGTTCCTATAATCAATGAATTAAAACGTTTAGGGTATAATGTAATAATAGGTGCAGACAAAAATCCTTTAGCGTTTTTAAAACAAGAATTCCCTGATTTAAAAACAGTAATTATACCAGGTTATACGGTGAGTTATGATGAACAAGGAAGTTCGTTTAAGTTATTTTGTGAAAGTGTTCGGTTTTATAATTTCATAAAAAAAGAACACCAATTTCTCGAAACAATAATTGAAGAAAACAATATCAATATTATTGTTTCTGATAATCGCTATGGCTTGTGGAGTAAGAAAATAAAATCAATACTTATTACCCACCAACTTTATGTAAAAGTTCCGATTGGAGAAGAAATAGCACACAATAAAATAGAAAAGCTAATTGCCAATTTTGACGAATGCTGGATTCCTGATGTTGAGGGGAAACCAAATTTATCTGGGGATTTATCACATTTAAAACCGTTTAAGCATTCGCACTGTTTTATTGGACCATTATCTCGTTTTTCTAGACAAATTAAAGATTTTGATAATGAAGAAATAGATGTGTTTGCCATTCTTTCAGGTCCAGAACCGCAACGGACTATTTTTGAAAAATTGGTGTTAGAGCAAATTGAAAATAACAACTTGAAAGCAGTTGTAGTGAGAGGACTCCCATCGTCTAATGAAGAATTGAAAAATAAATCTAAAAATTTAAAGATATTTAACCACCTCTCAACTCGGGAGTTTTTAGAATATTTCCAAAAGAGTAAGGTAGTTGTTTCTCGAGCTGGTTATTCGAGTATTATGGATTTAGCAACTTTAGGTAAAAAGGCTATTTTAGTTCCTACACCAGGGCAAACAGAACAAGAATATTTAGCTCAATATCATTGCCAAAAAGGTAGATTTTATACTCAAAAACAAAGTGAATTTGATTTAGAAAAAGGAATAATTGAGATTCAGAAATGTTCTTTTAGTGTGC
>JAESUI010000094.1 GCA_016763135.1 Flavobacteriales bacterium | reverse complement strand
TCCGGGACAATACTATTTTCTAAAAGGTGTTGGATTCGATCAATTAGATTTTCAAAGCGTTGGAATTGATGAAGAAATTATCGCAATTAATAACATTTCAGTATACCCTAATCCAGCACACACCCATGTAACAATTGAGATAAAAGAAGGAACAAGTTTTAACTACCATATTAGAGATGTTTTAGGCCGAATTGTGATAAGTAATAGAGTTAATGGAGTTCGTACAACCGTTAACCTTTCTAATAATGGAAAAGGAATCTATTTTATCGAAGTACAAATTGGGAAAAGTAAAAGAATCGAAAAATTAGTACTTACAAAATAAGAATTCATCGTTTTCCTAAATTGATAATATATTTCGAGGCTTTTAAACTATGAGTTTGGTTTTTCGTAAATTCACAGCAATAAGTTAGTGAAACTCTTTTTTGAAAAGTCTAAAAGACGTATTCAAAAAATAAGTTGAACTAATCCTGCTGAATAGCAGGATCTATATTTAAGTTTATTGATGAAACGAATACTACAACATCCTTTTACGCATCTTGTTATAGGAATAATTTCTTTCCTCTTACTTTATTTTAGCGCTTCCTTTTTTAATACTACCTCTCCAAATTATGCTCAGTTTAATAGTTCGTTAAATGAGAAAGAAACAATAGCAGAAAGCTCATTAAATGAATTAATGAGCTTTGAAGGTTTAAACAATTTTTCTTTTATTAATAAGTATGCTCAACTTAACAAAGAAAAAGGACTCTCCTTTTACATTTTAGAAAATAACGAACTAATTTATTGGACAAATAGAAGTACCTCCTTCTCTCCTAGCCTGAAAGAATTTACAGGAGAAAACGGTTTTGTTGAACTTAAAAATGGTTGGTATCAATACTTGATTAAAAAAAATAATCGAAAAACCTATTTGGCATTAATTCTTGTTAAACATAATTATACCATCAAAAATAAATACCTTAAAAACAGTTTTCATCACAGCTATGGAGTTAATGATGCTGTTGAAATAACTACAAAAAAAGGAAATGAAATTTATGGTAAAAATGGAGAACATCTTTTCTCATTAACACAAAGTAGTAGTGTTAATTCACAATCAAAAACCAATAATAACTGGATACTTATTTTCTTGTTCTTTGTTGGCTTCTTCTTAATTGTTTCTTTTATCAGTAAACAAACTCGGAAAATTACTTCACTTAGAAATTATTCTCCAATAATCGTTATCGTTTTCATATCACTTAGTAGACTCCTGCTATATATACACCCTTTCAGTTCTCTATTTGAACAAGAATTATTTAGTCCAACTATATTTGCCCAATCTGCTTTTCTGCCTTCATTAGGTGATTTAATTATTAGTACTATTCTTTTTGCCTTAGTTATTTATTACTTATCGAGGGCCATTCAAAAAATAAATCCTAATAATAAATCTATCATTTTTGTTATAGTTATAGCATGTTCATTATTCCCTTTAATTCTAGCTAACTTATTAGAAGGATTAATTACCAATTCTAAAATTAATTTCGATATTAATTACTTACTCGACTTAAATGCCTACAGTTTTTCAGGTATTGGAGCAATTACCCTACTATTTATAACATTGATTTTGTTCATCAAAATTATTATCAACCATTTTTTAGATAAAGCTTTTAAAAGAAACCAACTCATTACGATTTTTTGGGTTATTAACTTGCTCTCAATTATTATTGGACACTTTTTTATGGGGTTAAGTGCATTTTTAACTTCATGGATATTACTTGTAATACTTGCATTTTCATTTAAAACCAATTCAAAAATCAGTTTTTACAGAAGTGTTTTTTTAGTACTTGTTGTTTCCCTTACCACTTCTTATGGATTCATTCATTTAGGAAAGTTAAAAGAAGAGGTTAATAAAGAGTTTATTGCTAAAAAATTGGCTAAAGAGCGTGATCCTGTTGCTGAATATCTATTTAAAGACCTCCAGCAAAAAATTGAAGCTGATAGTTTAGTTAAAAGCAATATTCCTGATTACTGGGAAGATAAAGACAACGTTGATAAATATATAGTTGATCGATTTTTTGGTGGATATTATAGTAAATATGATGTTAGTGTTTTTGGGTATTTCAATGGGCATGATTCCATATATATTAAAAACGATCAATTAGTTCATTGCTTTTCATTTTTTGAAAATAAAATTGAGCAAGAAACTGATGACCCTTTCCGTATTAATGAATCACTAAACTTTCTTTATTCAACGGAAGGAGTAAGTAGTTACTTAGCAAAACTTATTATTAATTCTTCAGATACAACTGAATGGTCATTATTTATAGAATTGTTTCCAAAAGTATTTTCAAAAACTGAAGGCTATCCAGAATTATTGCTAAATAAAAAAGATGTAATCTCTCCTATTAATACCAACACTTATTCTTTTGCCAAATACAAAAAAGGCAAATTGATTGATAATGGCGGAAAGTTTAATTATAGTATTGAACTTAGTACTCAACACCGGTTTAATGATGATGGTTTTTTTAAAACGACTTATGGCGATGCATACCATGTCATTTATCAAAGTGATAAAAACACCTCTATTATTTTAAGTTCGCCACAAAAAACAATTTTCAACTACATTACTGCCTTCTCTTACTTTTTTATTATAACGAGCATAATCGTTTTAGTAATTGGCTTGTTTTTTAGGATTTCACCGTTTAATTGGCAAATTGCATTAACGGATTTCAGCACAAAAATTCAGCTATTCATTATCGCCTCTATCTTTTTATCTTTTATCCTTTTCAGTTGGGGAACATCTTACTATATCAAAAAGCAATACTTAGAAAAAAACAAAACTCAACTTGCAGAATAAGTTCAATCTGTTTTAATTGAATTAGAACATAAATTAGGTGATAAAACAAAGCTCTCTGCTGATTTACATGATGAAATGACTTACTATTTGATAAAATTTTCAAATGTATTTTATACTGACATTAATTTATATGATAAAACTGGCAGTCTTTTAGCCACCTCTCGTCCAGAAATATTTGAACGAGGATTAGTAAGTGAACAAATGAACCCGGAAGCTTTTAACCAAATTCACATCCATAAAAAATCAAGCTTTACACACAATGAAAATATTGGGGGGTTGAATTATATTTCTACTTATGTTCCATTTAGAAATGAAAAACAGAAGATTTTAGCCTATATGAATCTCCCTTACTTTGCCAAGCAAAATGAACTGGAAAATGAGCTCTCTTCATTCTATACTGCACTAATTAACATCTATGGCCTATTATTTTTAATTTCTACCATTATTGCAGTGTTCTTTGCCAACTATATATCCGAGCCTGTTAGAATGATTAAGAATAAAATCAGCGCTCTTCAACTAGGGGAGTCTTATGATTTATTGGAATGGGAATCAAATGACGAAATTGGAGCATTGGTTTTTGAATACAATAAAAAAGTACTAGAACTTGAAAAAAATGCAACCCTTTTGGTTAAATCTGAAAGAGAGAGTGCTTGGAGAGAAATGGCTAAACAAGTAGCTCATGAAATTAAGAACCCATTAACCCCCATGAAATTAAGCATTCAACAATTACAACGAATTGCCAAAGATAATCCTGAAGATTTAAACGAACGCATTAACAGAACAGCTAAAACATTGATTGAGCAAATAGATACACTTACAAAAATTGCCAATGAGTTTTCTAGTTTTGCAAAAATGCCAAAAGCAAATGCTGAAGAATTTAATTTGATTCCAACAATTGAAACAACAATTGACCTTTACAAAGAAGAAAAAATTGCTATTTCATTAGTCGATGAATGCAATGGAATAGCAAATATTGTTGCTGATAAGGATCAAATTTCACGCGTATTTAACAACCTTATCAAAAATGCCATTCAAGCCATTCCGTCAACTATTGAAGGGAAAATAACAGTATTTATTTCTCAAAAAGAGAACAACTATTTAATTGAAATAAAAGATAATGGAACGGGTATTGCAGATGATAAAAAGGATAAAATTTTCGTTCCTAATTTCACAACCAAAACTACAGGAATGGGGCTTGGCCTGGCAATGGTTAAAAATATAGTTGAAAATACCAATGGTAGTATCTGGTTTGAAACTAAAGAAGATATT